>JBDRFW010000187.1:0-2623 GCA_043818415.1 Chloroflexota bacterium
CGCCATGGGGCAGGCCGTGGCCGGGTTTGCGGTCTCCAAGAAGGACGTTGGCGCGGGGTTCATCGCCGACTATTCCAACTGCATCGTCTACTGGGGCACCAACGCCACCGAGGCCACGCCGCGGGGCATCGCCTGGGTCCGCCAGGCCAAAAAACGCCGGACCATCAGGTCCATCGTGGTCGACCCCCGCACCACCCGGATAGCCGAAGAGGCCGATATCCACCTCAAGCTCCGCCCGGGCACCGACGGCGCCCTGGCGCTGGGCTGGATAAACATCATCATTAACGAGGGCCTTTACGATAAAGACTTCGTAAAAAACTGGACGACCGGTTTCGAAGAGCTGGCGGAGCGCGCCCGGGAGTACCCCCCGGAGAAGGTCGCCGCTATCACCGGCCTGACGGCAGAAGAAATCGTCGCTTCCGCCCGGATGTACGCCGCCAACCGCCCGGCGGTAATCGTCGGCGGGGTGGCCACCGACCAGATCGGCCTCAACGGGACGCGCGTTGAACAGGCCTGCGCCATCTGCGCGGCCCTGACGGGCAATATCGATATCCGCGGCGGCAGCATGATACCCGGCGTCGGGCCCCGCAACGAGAAGGGGATGTTCATCCGGGGCTCCAACCTTGAGCTTATCGATAAGCTCCCGGAAGAGCAACGCAAAAAACAAATTGGATTCGACCGTTTCCGGCTGATGACCTGGCCCGGCTACGAAGCAACCGCCGAATTGCAGGAGAAATACTTTAAAGTCCCCTCCCCCACCATGCACCGCATGGGGGCCAGCCCTTCCCTGCTGTGGCGGGCCATCCTCACCGGCCGGCCCTACCCTATCACGGCCATGATCAGCTGGGAAAGCAACCCCCTGATGTGGGCCGGAAATACGAAAGTAGTCTACGAGGCCATGAAGAGCCCGAACCTCCAGCTCTACGTGGTCAACGAGTACTGGATGACGACGACGGCCCTCATGGCCGACTACGTTCTGCCGGTGGCCTCCTGGATGGAGCGGTCCTACATCGATACCCAGGAAGACTTCGCCGACTTTGCCAATGTTGGGGAAAAGCCCATCGAGCCGCTTTACGAGAGGAAGGAAGACTACTACTTCTGGCGGGGGCTCGGCCGGCGGCTGGGGCAAGAGAAATACTGGCCCTGGGAGACCTTCGAGGAGCACATCGCCTACCGGGTGGCGCCGCTGGGCCTGACCTACGAGGACGCCGTTAAAGCCGGCTGCCTGCGCACCCCCGCGGAGGAAAAAAAGTACCTCAAAAATGGCTTCGCCACCCCCTCCGGCAAGTTCGAGCTGTCCTCCTCGGTACTGAAAAAGCTGGGTTACGACCCTCTCCCTTACTACGAGGAGCCGGCGGAGAGCCCGGTGAGCACCCCGGAGGTCGCTAAAGACTACCCCCTGATACTCGGCACCGGTGGCCGGTTCATGCCCCAGTACCACTCCGAGTTCCGCCACTACGGGACCGGCGCGCGGGAGGTAAACCCGGACCCGCTGGCGGACGTCAACACCGCCGATGCCGTCAGGCTGGGCATCAGGGACGGCGACCGGATATACATCGAGACACGGCGGGGCCGCATCAAGCAGAAGGCGCGGGTATCGGACAAAATCATCCCCGGCGTGGTCAACGTCCAGTCCAGCTGGTGGTTCCCCGAGATGCCCGCCGAGGAACCCTCCCTGCACGGACTGTGGGAAGCCAACGCCAACGTCCTCACCATCGACGAGCCGGACGAGTGCGACCCCCTGACGGGCGGCTGGCAGGCCCGTGCGATGTTATGTAAAGTCTATAAGGCCTGATACCGGCCCGGTCACGAACCGGGGGAATCGGCGGCGGCATTCTGCCCGGCGATTCGACCTGTCAGGTAGGCCAGGGCGTGGGTGAGGCCGGGGCACATCGTGGGGTAGTCCACGGCGAACCGGTTCCCGACGGTGTTCCCCGCCAGGTAAAGCCCCTTGATGACGTTGCCCTCGGCGTCCAGCGGCTGCATCCTCATGTTGGCGTTCAACCCCCCCAGCACCACCAGGAACTCCTGCTGAATCAGGACGGCGTAAAATGGCGGCTTTGCCACGGTCGTGAGGCGGTCGGGCCGCTTGCCGTAGTCGAGGTCCTTTCCCAGCCTGCCCAGCTCGTTATAGCGGTCCAGCGTGGCCCGGAAGGTCTCCAGGGGCACGTTTATCTTCTGCGCCAGCTCTTCGATGGTGTCGGCCTTGACAGCCATATCGCGGAGGCGCTCCCGGAGGATATCGTTCACCACGTACATCTTGCCAAGACCTACCCCCATGCGCGGCAGCTCCTCCTCCCATTTGGCATCGAAAATCTGCCAGACCTTCTTGCCGGGCTGCCGCACCAGCGAGTTGGCGATGCTCTGGCCGGGGACGTCCTCGTTTTCATAGCGCGCGCCGTGGATATTAACGCGCAGGAAGGCGCCGTTGCCTATTGGCCCGACCGTGGCGTGGGCCACCGAGGCGGGTGGCCCCTCCTGCATCACCGCGCCTATCCGCATGGCCATGCGGTGGCCGTCTCCCACGTTTAGCGGCTCCTTGGCCGCCTTGAGGTTATCGTTGTAAAACATGTAGATATTGTTGTCCCGGGCGATATCCGCGTCAACGGGAGCGTATTGCTGC
>JBDRFW010000188.1:0-4144 GCA_043818415.1 Chloroflexota bacterium
GGGACACTAAAGATACAATCGGAACCCGTGGGCGGACGCCTCGAACCCCAGCGACTCGTAGAAACGGTGGGCCGGCTCGCGGCGCTTATCGCTGGTTAACATAATCTTGTAGCAGCCGGCATCTTTCGCCCGGGCCACGCAATAGTCCATCAGTGCCCGGCCGATTCCCCGCCGCCGGCACTTCTCGTCCACCACCACGTACTCCAGCACGGCAAACGGTAAAAGACCGTGGGTCAGGCCGGGCAGGATTACCAGCACCGTCGTCCCGACGACCTCACCGCCGTACTCGGCCACCAGCAGCTCGTAGCCGGGGATGAGCTGTATCTCATCAAAGACGCGGCGGCACTCTTCAGGAGGGGAGTTGGGAACCTCATTGGAGGGGTCGAAGGCCAGCTGGCGATAAAGCTCCAGGATGCGGGGGATATCCCCCGCGGCAGCCTTCCTGACCGTGGTCATGGTCGTCTCTCCCTGTTAAAAGACCGACTTCCGGACGATGGTCTGCTCGCGGCTGCGCCCCACCGAAATCAGGCTGGCGGAGCAGCCGATAAGCTCTTCCAGCCGGGCGACGTACCGCTGCGCCGGCCCCGGCAGGTCCTCGAAGCGGCGGGCGCCGTCGGTGTTTTGCTGCCAGCCGGGCAGCTCTTCGTAAACGGGGCGGCACTTCTCCAGGGCCGGGATGCCGGCCGGGAAATAGTCGATGGTCCGGTCGTCCAGCTTATACCCCACGCATATCTTGAGTCGGGGCATGGTATCCAGCACGTCCAATCGCGTGATGGCCACGGAGGTGTAGCTGTTGACCCGGTGGCTGAAGCGGGCGGCCACGGCATCGAACCAGCCGCAGCGGCGGGGCCGCCCGGTAACGGTGCCGAACTCATGCCCCCGCTGCCGTATCGCCTCGCCGGTGGCGTCCTTGAGCTCGGTGGGCATGGGGCCGGTGCCTACCCGGGTCTGGAACGACTTGAAGATGCCGAGGACATGGGTGAGCTGCCCCGGGCCTAGTCCCGACCCCAGACAGGCGCCGCTGGCCAGCGGCGAGGAGGACGTGGTGTAGGGGTAGGTGCCGAAATCGGGGTCGAGGAGCACCCCCTGGGCGCCCTCGAGGAGGACGGGCTCATTACGCTGGATGGCTTCCGCCAGTATGATGGTCGTATCGCCGATATGCTTCGCCAGGCGGTCCGCGTAACCGCAGTACTCGTTATAAATATCGTCAAAAGACAGGGGGTCTTTGTCGTAGACCCTGGTCAGTATCCGGTTCTTGTAGTCCAGCGCGGTGGTCAGCTTCTCCCGGAACAATTCCCGGTCCAGGAGGTCGCCGACCCTGATACCGGTCCGGGACACCTTATCGGTATAAGCCGGGCCGATGCCCTTGCGCGTGGTATCGATGGCCCGGCCGCCCCGCGCCTCCTCTTCCAGGCCGTCGAAGAGGATGTGGTAGGGCATAATCAGGTGAGCGCGGTCGCTGATGAAGAGGCGTGAGGTATCCACGCCGCGCCCGTTGAGGTGGGCCATCTCCTCGAGGAGCACCTTGGGGTTGACCACCACGCCGTTGCCGATGACGGACGTCGTGCCCGGATAGAAGATACCCGATGGCGTCAGGCGCAGCTTGAACTCGCCGAGGGGGTTGACCACGGTATGGCCGGCATTATCGCCGCCGGAGAAGCGCACCACGTACTTGGCCTTCTCCGCGAGCATGTCCACGATCTTACCCTTGCCTTCATCTCCCCACTGGGCTCCAATAACAGCAACAACCGGCATGGTTTCCTCCGTCAATCAAAATCCAGCTTCAATTCTACTACCCCGGACACGGATTGTCTAATCGAATTTTCCGCTGGTTAATAGCAGTTACACATGTTAATCCCGGGTCCGGCGCCAGGCGTAGACCAGCCTCTGGCCGACCGTATAATAGCTGAAGAAGGCGATAACCGCCAGGGCGATGACCAGGGCGTCGCCGAAGTGGCTGAGCAGCAGGCCGAGCGCCAGGACGATAACCCTCTCCGGCCGGGTAAAGAGCCCCACCTTGCAGTCGATTCCCAGCACCTCCACCCGGGCGCGGATATAGCTGACCAGGAGCGAACCGAGTATGGTGACACCGGCCAGCAGGGCCGCGGCCGCCTGACTTTCCCGGGCGAAGACGTACAGCAGCCCCAGCAGCAGCACCGCCTCCGAGAGGCGGTCGAGGGTGGAATCGAGGATGCCGCCGAAGCGGGTAACGCGGCCGGTGGTGCGCGCCAGCGCCCCGTCCAGCATATCGAAAAGTCCCGCCGCCAGCACCACGATTCCCGCCGCCACGAGGTGGCCGGTCACCACCAGCGCCGCGGCGCCGACGGTCAGTAAAAAGCCAATCCAGGTAATCGAGTTGGGGGTTAGCGGGGTCCTTGCCAGGAGGCTGACAATCGGTTGCGTGATGTGGCCGGATATTATCCGGCGGGCTGAATCTAGCTTTGACATGGTTCAGTGATGCCCTGAAGCCGCGCTGACCTGCGGCGGTCCGGCGGCGGCCGCCCCCGGCCGTTTCAACCGGTCGAGCGTCTCGACGTAAACGTCCAGCACCCTCCGGGCGATGTGCGACCAGTCGAACTCCCGCGCCCGTGGCTTGCCCCTGTCCCCCATCTCCCGGCGGAGTCGCTCGTCGGTGCCGAGCTTGAGAATGGCCCCGGCCAGCGCGTCCACGTCCCGGGGCGGCACGGCGATGCCCTCGAGGCCGTCGGTGAGGACGCTCATGTAGCCGTCGATGGACGAGGCGACAATCGGCTTGCCGACGGACATCGCTTCCAGCAGGACGATGCCGAAGCTCTCCCAGCCGGTAGCCGGAAAGCAGACGATATCGGCGGTCTTGTAGTAACGGGGCAGCTCGCTGTAGGCGGCGTAACCGGTAAAAATAACGTCCTTCAGTCCGTTGCGTGTGATGCGCTTCTGGTACTTGTTGCGCAGGCGGACACCCGGCCCCACCACGATGAGTCGGCAGTCGGGGATTTCCTGCTTGACCAGCTTGAAGGCCTTCCAGAGGTAATCGAACCCTTTCCGTTTCTCCAGCCGCCCCACGAAGAGGAGGTTCAGCTTGCCGTCTTTAAAGTGCTCGATGGGCGCTACATTCCCGTTGAAGTGGCGGGTATCGATGCCGTTGGGGATAACGGTGTAGTCGGCCGGGAAGTAGGGGCTGACGTATCCCAGGGAGGACTGGGACACGGTAATCCGGGCGTCCAGTTTCCGGAACCAGCGGTCCAGGTACCACTTGGCCAGGGGGGAGAACATGGTGTACCAGGGCTTGCCGCCGGAGGCGTGAAAAGTGCCGACCATCGGGGTGGGTTTCAGTCGGAGGGTGGTGGTGCAAAGGGTCGGCATCAGCGGCTCGTGAAGGTGGCAGATATCGAACTTCTCCCGCTCGAAGACCTCTTTTATCTGCGACTCCAGCCTAACGGATAAGGTCACCCGGGCGATGGAGCCGCTGACCGGGATGGGACGCGGCGTGCCGATGTGGATAAAGCGGTCGCCCAGGGTATAGACCGCCTTGGAAGCCGGGGCGATTATCTTGACGTCATGGCCCATCCGGGTTAACTGATGCTCCAGGCTGGAGATATGGTTGACAACGCCCCCCGGGTAAGCGAAGTCATAAGGGGATACCAGCGCTATCTTCATCGGTGGCTACTTGGTAGCCTCCTGCTTTTGGGGTCGCTTGGCGACGTCCTCGGGGCGGGCGGTGGCCTTGATATAGTCTTCCACCATCTTGCGGGCCTCGTCGTCCGTGTACTGGATAGGCGGCGACTTCATGAAGTAGGCGGAGGGGGCGGTGAGTTCACCCTTAAGACCGTTGTCCATGGCGAGTTTGCAGCACCTGACGGCATCGATGACCACGCCGGCGGAGTTGGGGCTGTCCCAGACCTCCAGCTTCATCTCAAGGATCAGGGGGACGTCCCCGAAGGTGCGCCCTTCCATCCGGATATGGCAGAACTTGCGGTCGTCGAGCCAGGGAACGTAGTCGCTGGGACCGACATGGATATTTTCCGGAGCAATCTCGTAGTCCAGCTGAGAAGTAACCGAGTTGGTCTTGGATATCTTCTTGGACTCAAGCCGCTCGCGCTCCAGCATATTAAGGAAGTCGGTATTACCGCCAAAGTTTAGTTGATAGGTCCGCTCAAGTTTAACG
>JBDRFW010000189.1:0-2520 GCA_043818415.1 Chloroflexota bacterium
CAGGCATGGCAGACCTGTTGCCTGGTCCGGCCCGGTATCATCCACCACATCTGCGGCGGCGGGGGTCCGGAGCTCCCGAAGGCGCCCGGCCGCTTCCCGCAGTCCGGCGGGGTCGGCGGCGGAAGGCTTTTTGTCACCGGCGACGACGATGGCCTTGAGGTTTTTCGACCCCATAATAGAGCCGACCCCTCCCGAGCCGGAGGAACCCATATCGGCAAGGACGGTGGCAAAGACCACGAGGTTCTCGGCGGCCGGCCCGATGGCCAGGACGTTCGCCGCCGGGCCCAGCTCATCCTTGAGGGCATACATCGCCTCGAAGGCGGACCGGCCCCACAGGTGGGAGGCGTCTTTAAACTCCACGGCGCCGTCGTGGACGTAGATATAGACCGGGCTATCGGCCCGGCCCCGCACCACCAGCCCGTCATAGCCGGCGTATTTGAGGTGGTTCCCCCAGCTCCCCCCCAGGTTGCCGTAGGAGAAGGTCCCGGGGGCGGCGGCGGCGGTCTTCCCGGAGACAAACCACCGGCTGGCGGCAAAGCCGGGGAACCCGGCCACCGGCCCGCTGGTACATATCAGGCAGTTTTCGGGGTCGAAGGCTTTCGCCTGCGGCGGGACGTTGTCCCAGTAAAGCGCGGCGGCGAGGCCCTTCCCGCCGATAAACCTGTCCGCGTAGGCGGCCGTGGGCAGTTTGCTGACCTGCCGCGTGGCGAGGTCTATCTTGAGAATTTCTCCGGCATATCCGGGCTCGGCCATGATGACTCCCTTAAGGCGGTTATCCCCCGGCGTCCAACATCGTACGCCGATAGTTGCCGCAGGCTGAAGTCAGTATCCCACAACCGCACGGCGTTTGTATAGCCTGCTTGGCTAGGGGCCAGGGGACAGGACAAAAACCAACCTGCCTTGATAGTGAGCGGTACTCAGTATTAATATATTTATATAACATAATGATGCGAGACGCTAAAAGATTGACGAATAATGTCCGGTAATTCTCTCCTGAACAGACTCAGCCCGGTGGCGTCATGATTCCGCTCGTCGGAAATGCTGGCCGGGCTGGTTCTGGCCGTGGTAATCGGGATAATGTCCGGGCTGGGGGCGGTGGTCTTCCGGTGGCTCATCCGGGCTTTCCAGACGTTCTTCTTCGAAGGCGGCAGCCATTTTCTCAGCTTCATGGGTGATTACTATATCATCCTCATCCCGGCCGCTGGCGGCCTGCTGATAGGGCCCCTGGTATATTACTTCGCGCGGGAGGCCAGGGGGCACGGCGTGCCCGAGGTGATGGAGGCCGTGGCCCTGCGGGGCGGCCGGATACGGCCGCGCGTGGCGCTGGTCAAGGTCATGGCGTCCTCCCTCTGCATCGGCAGCGGCGGCTCGGTGGGACGGGAGGGGCCGATTGTCCAGATAGGCGCCACCGTGGGTTCGGCGCTGGGCCAGTGGCTCAAGCTGACGGAGGAGACGGTGCGGGTGATGGTGGCTTTTCTGGCCCTCAAGGTAATCGCCACCTCCTTTACCCTGGGGAGCGGCGGCAGCGGCGGTATCTTCGCCCCGAGCCTTTTCATCGGGGCGATGCTGGGCACGGCGGTGGGCGGTGTCTTCGGCAACCTGTTCCCGTCGCTCACGGCGCCGGCCGGGGCTTACGGCATCGTCGGCATGGCGGCGGTCTTTTCCGGCGCGGCGCGGGCACCCTTTTCGGCAATCCTCATCATCTTCGAGCTGACCGGCAATTATTCCATTATTCTTCCCCTGATGGCGGCGGTGGTCATCAGCACGCTGGTCAGCCGGACGCTGGGGCGCGAGAGTATCTATACGCTGAAGCTGCTGCGCCGCGGCGTGGACCTGGAGCAGGAAGAGCTTGGCGACGTGCTGCGGACGACCACGGTGAAAGAGGCGATGACGCGCGATTACCCGACGTTGACGGCCAGCATGACGATTCCCAGGATTATCAAGCAGTTCCAACAGACGGGCCACCGCGGTTTCCCCGTGCTGGATGAGAACGGGAACCTAATCGGCGTGCTGACCGAGACCAAAATCGCGCGCAATCTGGAGGCCAGCGCCGCCGATAAAAAGCTCACCGCCGGCGATATCGTGGAGAAAAATCCCCTCGTGGCCTATCCCGACCAGACGCTGGACAGGATGCTGGAGGCTATTGAAGAGAGCGAGGCGCGTATCCCCGTCGTCAGCCGGGATAATCAGAAGCAGCTGCTCGGCGTGGTGGGCCGCCACGAGCTCATCAGCGCCTACCGCAAGAAGGCCCGGAAGCGCCTACCGCCCCGGGTGCGGCGGTAGACCCACCACTGGACAAAACAAAAAGGCACGGCTTTTCAACCGTGCCCATTGATTTCGTTGGTAGCCCACATTGGAAGCATTCCGAACTGGTGTTTGAGAAGAAAGGACTGATACCAGAATTACATCGATTGCTGTACAAGTGTGACTTTACCGTATAGTTTAAAGAGGTGGTATTTTCACGGATGGCCTATTTGACCTGAGTGTAAGCCACCGCATCAATATACCGCCTGCGATACA
>JBDRFW010000190.1:0-2099 GCA_043818415.1 Chloroflexota bacterium
GCCAGCATAACGCGCTGTGAAAACACCAGCCCGCGGGTAAGCTCCATGTTCTTTTTCATCCGGTGCGGGTACACCTGGAGCCGCTTCATCACCGAGGTGAACAGGGCCAGCATATAGTCAAGGGCCAGGCAGGCATCGGGGGGGATGACGCGCTCGTTGGAGGAGTGGCTGATGTCCCGCTCGTGCCACAGGGCGATGTTCTCGATGGAGGTCAGGGCGTTGCCCCGTATCAGCCGGGCCAGGCCGCAGATCCGCTCCGAGAGCTCCGGGTTGCGCTTGTGCGGCATGGCCGAAGAGCCGGTCTGGCCGGTACCGAATGGTTCTTCCACCTCCCGCACCTCGGTCTTCTGGAGGGCCCGTATTTCCGTGGCGAACTTCTCCAGCGAGCCGGCGACGATGGCCAGCGTGGTGACGAACTGGGCATGGCGGTCGCGCTGGAGCACCTGGTTGGATATCGGGGCGGGCTCCAGTCCCAGCTTGCGGCAGGCCCGCTGCTCGACCTCCGGGGTCACCGTGGCGTAGGTACCGACGGCCCCGGAAATCTTGCCCACGGCGATGGCCTTCCTGGCCTCGGAGAGACGGTGCAGGTTGCGCCGCATCTCCTCGACCCATACCGCCAGCTTCAGCCCGAAGGAGGTCGGCTCGGCGTGGACGCCGTGGGTGCGGCCTATCATCACCGTGTACTTGTGCTCGATGGCCCGCTGGGCCAGCACGGCCGTTAATTCCTTGATGTCCTGCATCAGTATCTCGGAGGCCTCGACCAGCTGAAGGCTCGTGGCCGTATCGATGACGTCGGAAGAGGTCAGGCCGAGGTGGACGAAGCGCGATTCCTCCCCCAGGCTCTCGGCCACCGAGCCCAGGAAAGCGGTGACGTCGTGGCGGGTCTCCTTGAGGATTTCCTCCATGCGTCTCAGGTTGCACTTGGCCATCTTTATCTTGGGGATGGCCTTCCGGGGGATAACCCCCAGCTCCGCCCAGGCATCGCAGACGGCTATCTCCACGTCAAGCCACCTTTTGTACTTGTTCTCCTCCGACCACACCTGCTTCATCTCGGGTCGGGAATAGCGCTCAATCATGTTGCTCTCCTTTGTCCGCCCGTGCCATGTGCCGCTCCGGACGACGGGTATGCAATGTCTTCACGAACTTCCCAGTTCGCGGCGGTACTTCTCGTAGGCCTGCCCGATTTTCTCGTGCTTGAGCCCCAGGATGGCCGCCGCGAGGTAAGCGGCGTTACTCGCCCCGGCGCTGCCGATAGCCACGCAGGCCACCGGGATACCGGCCGGCATCTGCACTATCGAGACCAGGGCATCGACGCCCTTGAGCTCGCCGCCGGACATGGGCACGCCGATGACCGGCAGGGTGGTCCAGCTGGCCAGGACGCCGGGGAGGTGAGCGGCCAGACCCGCCGCGGCGATGATGACCTCGATGCCCCGCTCCCGGGCGGAGAGGGCGTACTGCCGGGCTTTCTCCGGGGTGCGGTGGGCGGAAATAACGCTGACCTCGTGCTCGATGCCGAACTGCTCGAGCACGTCCAGCGCCGGCTGGAGCGCCCCGGCATCCGACTTCGAACCCATGACCACGCCGACAAGTGGCATTTTAACTACCTCACTTAGTTATTTGATATCGGCAATATCTTTACGGTACTGGCACCCCTCGAAACGGATGCGGGAGATATTGCGGTAAACCTTCTCCCGGGCCTCGGCGAGGTCGCGCCCCATGGCGGCCACCGTGAGGACACGCCCGCCGGCGGTCATAATCCGGCCCTCCGGGCTGACCCGGGTCCCGGCGTGGAAGACCATGATGTCCGCGTCGACGTCTTCCAGGCCGCTGACGGGGAAGCCGGCCTGGTAGGTGCCGGGGTAGCCCCCGGATGCCATCACCACCCCGACACAGGCCTCTTCACGCCATTCGATATTCATCTGTTCGAGCCGGCCGTCAATCACGGCCAGCATGATGTCCACCAGGTCGGTCCGGAGGCGGGGCAGGACCACCTGGGTCTCCGGGTCGCCGAAGCGGGCATTAAATTCTATCACTTTTGGCACATGATTGGTAATCATCAGGCCGCCGTAGAGCACGCCCTTGTAATACCGGCCTTCATC
>JBDRFW010000191.1:0-3770 GCA_043818415.1 Chloroflexota bacterium
GATTGCCCTGGGGTGGCTGGTCTACGCGCTGGTCTATCTTGGCTTCGCCGCGGCTTCACACGTCTGGCAAATATGGGTTCTCTTTGCCGGCTACGGCATCTACTACGGCATCGTGGAGGGGGCTACACGCGCCTTCGTGGCCGACCTCGTTCCGGTGGAGCGGCGGGGCACCGCCTACGGACTCTATCACGGGGCGGTGGGGCTTAGCCTGCTGCCGGCCAGCCTGATAGCCGGGTGGCTCTGGGAAGCGGTCAGCCCGGCGGCGCCGTTCTACCTTGGGGCGGGGCTGGCTTTCATCGCCATGCTGGGGATGATGGCCTTAATAAGGGAGTAGCGCCGGCGCTAATCCAGCACCATGTTATCAATCAATCGCACCCGGCCGATTTTTACCGCCAGGGATACCAGCGCCGATGTCTTGAGGTGGTGCTGCTCTTTCAGCGTGTCCGCATCGGCGATGCTGATATAGTCGATATCGGCCAGGGGCTCCCTCCCGATGAGGTCGGTCATCTCGTGGCGGATGGTGCCGGCGTCCTTCTCATCCTGCTGCCAGAGCTCCCGCGCCAGCGTCAGCGCCCGGTAGAGGACGGCGGCCGCCCGCCGCTGCTCCGCGTTGAGGTAGGTGTTCCGACTGCTCATCGCCAGGCCGTCCGGCTCGCGCACGGTGGGGCAGGCCACTATCTCCAGGTCCATATTGAGGTCGGCCACCATCTTCCGGATGACCGCCACCTGCTGGGCGTCCTTCTGCCCGAAGTAGGCCCGGGCGGGCCGGATGATGTTGAACAGCTTTGCGACGACGGTGGCCACCCCGCGGAAGTGGCCGGGACGGGCCGCCCCTTCCAAATGCTCGGTGACGCCGCCTACCTCCACCCAGGTATCGAACTTTTCCGGGTACATATCGGCGGCCGGGGGCATGAAGACCACGTCGGTCAGCGGCTCCAGCCTGGCGAGGTCGCGTTTGGTATCACGGGGATAGCTCTTGAAGTCCTCCCGCGGCCCGAACTGGGCGGGGTTGACGAAGATGCTGACCACGACCACGGCGTTTTCCTCCCTGGCCCGGCGTACCAGCGAGAGGTGCCCTTCGTGGAGATAGCCCATCGTCGGCACCAGGCCGACCGTGCCTTCCATCTCATGGCGCAGTCGGCGCATCGCCGCGACCGTCTCGATAACCTTCATGAAACCATCCGTCCTTTAACGGGGGAAAGTGGCACTTACCGGCCGGCTGGGATGAGCCGGTCAGTCGAGCCCGGCCAGCACGCTTTCGTCCATGGGGAAGCTCTGGGCGTCGGTGGGAAACTCGCCGGACTTCACCTCTTTTTGGTACTCGGACACGGCGGTTGACATAATATCGACAAGCTTCGCGTACTGCTTGGCGTGCTTTGGAACGAAGTCCGTATAAGAGCCGAGGATGTCGTTAATCACCTGCACCTGGCCGTCGCAGCCGGCACCGGCGCCGATGCCGATGGTGGGGATGCCGATTTTCCGGGTAATCAGGGTGGCGAGGGGGGCAGGCACTGTCTCCAGGACCACGGCGAAAGCCCCGGCCTTCTCCAGGGCTGCGGCATCCTCCAGAAGTCGGCGGGCGGCCTCCGGGGTCTTGCCCTGGATTTTATGGCCGCCGAACTGGTGAATCGACTGCGGGGTGAGGCCGATATGGCCCATGACCGGGATGCCGCAGTCCACGATTCTCCTGACCTTTTCGGCCACGGTGACGCCGCCCTCGAGCTTGACCGCCTGGCAGCCGGCGTCCTGAATGAAGCGGGCCGCGTTGCGCAAAGCGTCCTCGACGCTGACGTGGTAGGTCATGAATGGCATGTCCCCGATGACGAGGGCCTTTTTAGCGCCCCTGACCACAGCTTTAGTGTGGTGCAGCATCTCTTCGATTTTCACCGGGATGGTGGACTCGTACCCCAGGACGACCATCCCCAGGCTGTCCCCGACCAGTATCAGGGGCACGCCCGCCTCGTCGACTATTTTGGCGGTGACATAGTCATAGGCGGTGAGCATCGTGATTTTCTCACCCTTTGCCTTCATCTCTCTTATCTGGTTAATGGTGACTCTCACGGTTTTTCCTAGGCGAAGATTGACTCGTCGAGCCTGGCGGTAATCTCGTTTCTCTCGTTGACGTGCACTATCTTCGGGGTGTGGTTCCTGGCTGCCTCCTCGCTGACCTCGGTGTAGGTCAGGATGATGACCAGGTCGCCCCGGACGGCGAGTCGGGCGGCGGCGCCGTTGAGGCAGATATCGCCGCGGCCGGGCTCCCCCTCGATGGCGTAGGTGGTAAAGCGGGCGCCGTTGTTGATGTTGAGCACGTGTACCTGCTCGTAGGGGAGGATATCGGCAGCTTCCATGAGCTTCTTATCGATGGTGATGCTGCCCTCGTAGTTGATATTGGCGTCGGTGACGCGGGCCCGGTGGATTTTGCTTTTCAACATGTTCCTCATTGGACTTCCCCCTCAACTTGTAACAGTCGTTAGCTTAAAATGGCCTCCAGCTCTCTGGCCTGTTTTTCATTGATTCTGCCCTTAGCCAGGGCGATGGGAACTGTCTGACGGCCCAGTTCGCGGTAGGTGGAGAGCAGGGCGGGAGCTTTCTCGCGCAGGGCCTTGAGGTGCTTGTTGACGGTGCCGGTATCGCCACGGGCGATGGGCCCGGTAAGGCAGTTGGGTATGCCGATGGTTTCGATGTTGTGGAGCGTGCCGCGAATCAGGGGGAGGAGGGCGAGGGTGGCCTGGTCGGTGGGGACGGAGAAGGTCTGCCAGAGGTCGGTGGACATCTTCACCAGCGTCACCAGGTAATTACAGGCGAAGACGGCGGCGGCGTGGTAAGCCACCTTGTCGCCGGCCCTCAGCTTTATCCAGTTCCCGTCCAGGGCCCCGGCCATGTCCTTGAGGTCGGCCAGCAGCGGCTCCTCGGCCTCGATGGCGAAGGTGGAGCCGGGGATGTTTTCCACCGCCTGTTGAACGCCGGCGAATGTCTGCAAGGGGTGGAAACCGCCCACGGCGGCGCCGGCCTGACGGGCCGGTTCCAGGATATCGGTGGAATCGGCACCACTGCAGTGGACGACGCTCCGGCCGCGGCGCCACCTGACCTGGGAAGCGACGATGCCTATGGTATCGTCCGGGGTGGTGATAAAAACGAGGTCGGAGGCGTCAGCCACCCCCTGGCTGCTCATGATGCGGCAGCCTGGAATCTCCCCGGCCAGTCTCTCCGCGGAGGTCCGACTACGACTCGACACGCCGGTAACCTGGTAGCCCCGCCGATTCAGCAGCATCGCCAGGGCGCTGCCCACAGTCCCGGCCCCGATAAATCCCACTTTGAGCATCTTACCCCTAAAAACAAAACCCTCCCGGATTATTCCGAGAGGGCATAGTTCAAGGTTTCCCTTAGGGCCGTCTCGGTCGTTTCCGATCCAAGCGACTTATCTTGTTAAGGTCTTCCGCTCTGGGCTCACCGCCATAAAGGTCGATGGCATTATTATTCTAAATCTTTTTAGCTATTTTGTCAATCGGGGGAGGAGGTGGTCCTATTTTATTGGTTGATTAGACTGTCATTGCGAGGAGCGTAGCGACGAAGCAATCTGAAAACATTTATTGAGATTGCTTCGCCTTCGGCTCGCAATGACGTGACGAATTGTCTAATTCAAGGCACAGGTGCTATAATTTCCCCGTAATCTCTGACGGAGCGAGGCCTGAGATGGAAATCATACCGGCCATAGACTTGAGGGACGGCAGGTGTGTCCGCCTCTACCAGGGCGACTACAACCAGGAGAC
>JBDRFW010000192.1:0-17998 GCA_043818415.1 Chloroflexota bacterium
TGGGAGGTCAAATTATGAATAACGACGTGATTGTACCTGCCGGGAAATCAATCACCGTGGTCATCAGCCGTATCCTGTCTCCGGGACACGAGCGGGAGTATGACGAATGGGTACGCCGGCTGGTGGCGGCGGCAACGCAGGCCCGCGGCAACCGGGGCGCCACGATGCTGATACCTGAGCCGGGCAAACGCGGCCTGTACCACGTCGTGCTCCGCTTCGCCGACCGGGAGTCCGTGGTTGCCTGGGAAGATTCCGAGATACGCAAAGAGCTTTCGCGGGAGGCAGATGCTTTCTCCAAATCGAGCCGGCAGGAGGCGACCGGGATGGAAACCTGGTTCTCGATTCCGGAGTGCCCCGAACTCGCCCCGCCGCCCCGGTGGAAAATGTCCGCCGTCGCTTTCATCGCAGCCTACATCCTTACCGTAATCATCATCCCGATAGAGCTCCACTTCCTGGAATCGTGGCCGTTTCCGGTACTGAACATATTGACCAATGTGCTGCTGGCCAGCCTGATGACCTATGCCATGATGCCGCTTCTCAGCCGTTTCATCTTCCGGCGCTGGTTGTACCGCTAAAGACGGTAAGGCTCCGGCGATTTCACGCAGCCCGGCCGCCCTCGCTTCCCCCGTTGGGAGAAGGGGGATACAGGGGATGAGGTAAACACGGTGAAACAACCGGAGCCAAACGCAACCCACTTTTGACATTTACCGCCTCGGCTTATATCATTATAGATAGCCCAGCACCCTGAAAAAGACCGGAAAGGCCATGCGCCGTCTTCCGTGGCATAACTAACCATAACCAAGGAGGTCTACCAGATGATTAGAAGAATCGCCATTACTGCCCGACCGTTACCCCTGACTTTTAAGCTGACGGACGTCCGCGCTTACATCGTCATCGCCGCGTTCACCGCGCTGAGCGTGCTGACGCCCTGGGTCTTCCACCAGTTCCGGCTGGCCGGCCCCACGTTTGTCCCGATGCACATCTTCGTGCTGGTGGCGGCGCTGGCCGCCGGGTGGCCGGCGGGGCTGCTGGTGGGGGTGCTTACGCCCCTGGCCAGCTACGCCGTATCCGGCCTGCCGCCGGCCGCCATCCTGCCCCAGGTAATCGTCGAGGTGACCGCCTACGGCCTGATTGCCGGTCTGCTGCGCCAGAAGCTCAACCTGCGGGTGGGTTGGTCGCTGCTGGGGGCCATGGCCGGGGGCCGCATCGCCCTGCTGCTGGCCGTCCTGGCCATCTACTACATCGGGGGGGCCACCGCCAGCCCGCTCGGCGCCGAGTCCGGCCCGCTAATGTCCGTCTGGCACACTGTCCGGCAGGCCTGGCCGGGCATGCTCATCCAGCTGGCCCTGATACCCGCCGCCTTCTGGGCCTGCGCCAGGTTCAAAAAGACAACGGAGTAACCGCATGTACCAGCGACTCTACCATGAATTCCTCGGCAGCGACGATGCGCTCCGCGTCTACGAAGGCGTCCGGCCGGTCTTTACCTCAAAGCAGGACCGGCTGCTGCCCCTCATGGAGTACATCGATAAAGGCCCCGTTCAAGGCCCGGTGACCGTCTTCGACAGAATCATGGGCAATGCCGCTGCCCTGCTGGTGACCAAAATCAACTGCCGGGAGGTCTACAGCCCGCTGGGCAGCGAGTTGGCCGTCAGGACGCTGGAGAGGGGCGGCATCGAGTACCACCTCGATAAAATCGTCCCCTATATCCAGCGGGAGGACGGGGGCATGTGCCCCATGGAGGAGCTGTCCCTCGGCAAGGGGGCGGAGGAGTTCTACGCGAAAATGCTATCACGCCTGGCCGGCCGCGGCGGAAAGGAGCCGGCTTGGAAAAGATAAGGCTCGGGCGGACGGAGATGACGGTGACGCGGCTGGGCTTCGGGGGGATTCCCATCCAGCGCTGCACCGAGGACGGGGCGGTGGCCATCGTCAGGAGGTGCCTGGAGCTGGGCATCAACTTCTTCGATACCGCCAACGGCTACACCACCAGCGAGGAGCGCATCGGCAAGGCCGTTAAGGGACACCGCCACGAGGTCTTCATCGCCACCAAGTCCGGCGGCCGCACCCGCGAGGACATCGAAAGGCACCTCGACCTCAGTCTCAAGCGACTCGGCACGGACTACATCGACCTCTACCAGTTCCACCAGGTCGGCGACTTCCCCGCTATGGAGAAGGTCCTCGACCCCGAGAGCGGACTTTACCAGGTCTTCGAAGAGGCCAAAACGGCCGGTAAAATCCGGCATATCGGCGTTACCTCCCATCAGATTGACATCGCCAAGGCGCTGGTCAAGAGCGGCCGCTTCGAGACCGTCATGTTCCCCTTCAACTTCATCACCTGCGAGCCGGCCGACGAGCTGCTGCCCCTCTGCCGTGAGCACGACGTCGGGTTCATCGCCATGAAGCCCATGGCCGGCGGCATGCTGGAAAACGCCGCCGTGGCCTTCAAGTACCTCTTCCAGTTCCCGGACATTGCCCTCATCCCCGGCATCGAGAAGGTGGCGGAAATCGAGGAAATCGTCAGCCTCTTCGCCGGTCCCCACGAGATGACCCCCGGGGAAATCGCCGAGATGCAGCGCCTGACCGCCGAGCTAGGCACCCGCTTCTGCCGGCGCTGTGACTACTGCCAGCCCTGCACGCAGGGAATACCCATCTCCATGGCCATGACGTTCCCCTCGTTCGTCAAGCGCCTCCCGCCGGGCTGGTACCTGGAAAACCCGCGGATTCCCGCCAACATGGAAAAGGTCGCCAGCTGCAGCCAGTGCGGCGAATGCGAGGCAAGGTGCCCCTACCATCTCCCCATCATCGAGTCGATTGCCGAAAACTACAAGCTCTTTGACGGAGTCAGGCGGCAGTACCGGAAGCAGAAGTCTTCCGCCTGAGCCGACCATACTACGAAGAGGAGGTAGCGTCACGGACTGAAAAAAGACGACGACAGGGACCTTTTCTTCAGGACAACGTTATGATATATTCGGCAAGGAGGCGGTCACATGGCAGCATCACCCTACGAGAAATATATCCGGAGAGATGTCCGGTCCCAAGCTGCCCAGGAGCAGCATCCTGAAGTCCCCGGCCCGGTCCTGGGACTCAAGAGCGATGCTACCTTCGGCAATAAAAATTTCGCCCTGAGCTGGTGGCCTATTTCACAGCCCTTCGAGATGGTCAAGGACACCCATGCCCACGACTTTGACCAGTTTTTAATGTTCGTCGGGGGGGATATCAACAACATGCTGGACCTGGGCGGGGAGGTGGAGCTGACGCTGGGTGAAGAGGGGAAGCCCCTGGAAAAGTTCGTCTTCACCAAGGCCACCATGGTCTTTGTCCCCGCCGGACTGCTGCACTGCCCCCTCAATTTCAAAAAGGTCAACGACCCCCGTAAACCCATCCTTTTCCACGACTTCTTTTTCTCGCCGGAGTACAAGAGAAAAGGATAAACCGCGCCCCGGACAGGGGAAGTAATCAAGAGAAAGGGAGGACGACATGGCCCAACTGAAAACCGCCAAGTACCTGAGGACAGGAGTCACCCGGAAGTCAAACCACCCGGAAATAAACGCGCCGATACCGGTCCTCAACAGCAACGAGGACTTCGGCGACCTGGGCTTCACGATGTACTGGGAGTCCATCACCAAGCCCTTCACCCACGCGCCGGAACCCCACAAGCACGAGTTCCCCCAGTACATCATCTACCTCGGGGGGGACACCAACAACATGCTGGACCTGGGGGGAGTGGTGGAGATAACGCTGAGCGAGGACGGCAAGACCATGGAAAAGCACACCATCACCCAGTCCACCACCATCTACATTCCGCCCGGTTTGTACCACGGCCCGCTCGTTTACAAGAAGGTGGACAGGCCCTTCATGTTCATCGACATCTTCTTCGCCAGGGCCTACGAGAGGAAGAAGTAGTCCGTATTTCAGACAAAAAAGAGAGGGAGGAAAAAGTGGGCGAGTACGACAAGTATTTCTACACGGAAAAGGACGGCATCACCGGCCCGATACTGCACCCGGAAATCAAGGAAAAGACCATCAAGGTGGACAAGGGTAAGCTCGGCGAGTTCGGCATCAGCTGGGAGCCCATCATGCACCCGTTCACGATGATAGACCACTCCCACAAGCACGATTACGGCCAGATACTGGCCTTTGTCAGCAACAACCTGAAAGACCTCTTCGACTTCGATGCGGAGATTGAGCTGCATCTGGGGGGCGAAAAGCACATCATCACCGAGAGCACCATCGTCTATATTCCGGGCGGCACGCTGCACTGCCCGCTGATTATCCGGCGGGTGGGCAAGCCGTTCCTCTTCAACAACATGTACTTCACGGCCGAATACATGGCCAGGACAGAAGATAAATAGGAGGGAAGAAGCATGGACCTTAAACTGAAGGACAAGGTAGCCATCGTCACCGGCGCGGGCAGCCAGGTGGGCTACGGCAAGGGCATCTGCCTGGCGCTGGCCAGGGAGGGCTGTCATGTGGTCGCCGATGACAAGGACGAGCAGTTCGAGGGCGCCAAGAAAACGGCGGAGGAGTGCAAGAAGCTGGGCGTCAAGGCCATCGCTTTTCAACGCGGACATCCGGGTGAGGGAGGAGGTGGACGCGCTGGTGAAGACCGCACTGAAAGAGTTCGGCAAGATTGACATCCTGGTGAACAATGCCGGCGCCAGCACCCCCATGGTGCCCTTCGTGAAGACCGACCGCAAGTTCTGGGAAGAGGACATCGAGACTAACCTCTACGGCCAGATGAACATGACCCAGGCCGTTATTCCCCACATGCTCGAGCGCAAGTACGGCAAAATCGTCATCTTCTCCGGCGGCCAGGGCATCCCCAATAACTCCAGCTACGGCGCTTCCAAGGCCGGGGCGGTCTCCTTCGGGTACTCCATCGCCAAGGAGCTGGGCCCGCTGGGCATCACCGTCAACATCATCATGCCCGGCGTGGGGGATACCGGCCTCGGCGGCGGCAGCAAGGCCCTGCCCCCGGGCTTCATGGAGACCATCGCCAAGCGGTCGATGCTGGGGCGGCTCTGCACGCAGAATGACATGGGGCCGGCGGTAGCCTTCCTCGTCTCGGACGTCAACAGCTACATGTGCGGGCAGCTATTCCATCTGGGGGCAATGTAAAGCCCGGCCGGACAGCGTAACATCGCCGATACCGGAGGGCCGGTTTGGAGCGCCGAAGGGCAGGGGCCGGCCCGCGTGCCGCTGTTGGCGGCGCGGCGGAAAGTATTAAAAAGGAAGCGGACATTCAGATGACAGATAAAACGGTTACCGAGGACCGGGCCCGGGAAATCCTCGGGGAGCGAAGGTTCCTCGCGGCGGAAAAGGTGGTGGCCGCCTGGAACAAGCTCATTGGAGAGCACCGGACCGACCACGACGTCAAGCCCCTGAAGGCCCCCGGCAGCCCGGCGATAAAGCACTCCGAGACGACCCTCAAGGAGATGGCCGGCGACCCCAAGTGGTACCTCATCTACGACCCCGGCCTTTCGCTGCGGGAGAACCGCGCTATCCTGGGGACGGACCCCGCCCGCCAGCCCTGCCACCGCCAGGACAACGACTGGTGGTGGATGAGCGAGAGGGAGGAGTCGTGGGCAGCGGCCAGAGAGAAGCCGGACTATTACCTGGTCAGGATGGAGGGGCTTTTCCCCCTGGACAACGCCGCCAAGGACTGGGACTGGCAGAAGAAGCAAATCGAGGAGATGGGGGAGGTCTACGAGCGCACGCCGACGCGGATAATCGTCAACGCCATCGTCAGCTGCTTCCTCCTCAACCAGGAAAGGTTCTTCGAGAACACCTACAACTTCGGGCCGGAGATGGACGCCGACTACTGTTTCCTGGTGGTGCACCTGGAGCCCATCGGGCTGAGCATCGGCCACTGGCTGCAAAACGACTGGGGCGGCTACTTCATCAGCGGGCTGGAGACATCGGTCATGAGGAAGTTCGACACGGGTAAATAGCCGTGGATATTTCACTTAAAGAGAAGTTCCTGGCGCTCTGGGAGAAGCACTTCAACGGCGCTGACCTGCCCATTACCTTCTACTACACCGACGAGGCGGGCCACGCCGACGCCGTCAGGCCCGGCACGGTACCCCGCTGCGTCATCGGGGCGCTGGTGAAAGTGTGTCAGGGGCAGTCCCTCTGCTTCGACGTTGACGCCGTGGGCTGCCCGGGCGGTCGGCGATACCTGGGCTTCGCCGAGAAACTCAGGCCGGACTTCGAATACTTCCTCTCCTGCGGCATCCCCGGCAACATGGAGGGGGAGCGCTATAAGAAGACGCCGGAACTGGTCAAAGAAACGATGAATTCGTGGCCTGCCTTCAAGGCGCCTGCCCGCTACATCGTTTTCAAGCGATGGGACAAGCTGGAGGAAACCGATAACCCCGCGGTGGCCATCTTCTTCGCCGGGGCGGACGTACTCTCCGGTCTTTTCACCCTGGCCAGCTTCGACGAGGCGGGGCAGAACATGGTCATCGCGCCGTTCGGCTCCGGCTGCTCGACCATCGTGCAATACCCCTACCTGGAGAAAGATTCCGAGAGACCCCGCGCCGTTATCGGTATGTTCGACGTCTCGGCCCGCCCGTTCGTTCCCCCCACCGCGCTGACCTTCTCCGTGCCGCTGAGCAAGCTCGGCCGCATGACGGACAACATGGACGAGAGCTTTCTCATCACGCCGTCCTGGGCGAAAATCCGCCAGCGGATAAAGCCGCGTTGACAGTCGGCAAGCCGGCATTTTAACATGGTATATGGGGCGCTTGCCGGACATCCGTCAACAGCTGGGGCGTCGGGAGTTTTTGAAGGGCCTGACCCTCCTGGGAGGGACGGCGCTGCTGGCTTCCCTGGTCCCCGCCTGCCTGCGGCAAGACGTGCCGCAAGACGTAATCAAAGAGGAGACTGCCATGACCAAAGTAAGCCTGGTGCGCACCACTGACCGGACCGAGGGCGTCCGCAAGGCTATCGAACTGCTCAACCACAACCCGGTCGCGGGGAAAAACGTGGTCCTCAAGCCCAACTTCAACACGGCGGACCCAGCCCCCGGCTCCACCCACAACGACACCCTGCGCTCGCTGGTGCTCACCCTCAGGGAAATGGGCGCCGGGAGCATCACCCTGGCGGAGCGGAGCGGACCGTCCGATACCACCCGTAACATCATGGACCAGAAGGGAATCCCCGCCATGGCCGGGGAGCTGGGCTTCGAGATATTGAACCTCCAGGAGATGGACGAGGAGGGGTGGGTGAAGGTGCTCCCGGCGGACAGCCACTGGAAGGACGGCTTCCTCTTCCCCAAGATTTATACCGATGCGGAGTGCATCGTGCAGACCTGCTGCCTCAAGACGCACCAGTACGGCGGCCATTTCACCATGTCGCTGAAGTGCTCGGTGGGCATGGTGCCGCCGGGGCTGGGGCCGGGGGGCAAATATCCCTTCATGAACGAGCTGCACAGCTCCCGCTTCCAGCGACAGATGATTGCTGAAATCAACACCGCCTACACACCGGACCTAGTGGTCATGGACGGGGTGGAGGCCTTCGTGGACGGCGGGCCCCACGTGGGCACCCGCGTCAACGCCAACGTCATCCTGGCCGGCACCGACCGCATCGCCAACGATGCCGTGGGGGTGGCCATCCTGCGACTGCTCGGCACCACGCCCGAGGTGAGCCGGGGCGAGGTTTTTCAACAGGACCAGATCGCCCGGGCGGTGGAGCTGGGTCTGGGCGTTACCTCACCCGACCAGATTGAGCTGGTAACCGGGGACGCCGAGAGCGAGGACTTCGCCCGCAAGGTGCGCGGGGAGCTGCTGAAGACCTAGCCTTCAACCTGTCGGCGGCTCAGGCCTCTTGACCTCGAGAACGTAGGGCCGCCGCTCCACCAGCTGGCGCAGTTCTTCCAGCAGCTTGAGGGAATCGGCGGGGGGCGGCGGGGATTCCAGCTTCAGGAAAACGGCCTTACCTCCGGGAAATACCAGGGTGGGCGTGCCGAAGACCCCCAGTTTCTCCACGGCCTCGGAATGGTCTTTAGCCAGTTCCCGCAGTCGACGGCGGTCTGCCAGGTCTTTTTTAAAACGCGCCACGTCCAGCCCCACGCCCTCCGCCACCGCCAGCAGGGCCCCGGCTTCCGAGATACGGCGGCGCTCCTCATGGCAGGCCCGGAGCAGGGCGACGTGGAAGGCCTCGAAAGCCGCCTCCCCCTGGCGGCGCGCCGCCGCGGCGGCGGAGAAAGCCAGCCGTCCCCTGGACTTATAGTCGTCGGGCTGGTCCCAGATTTTCCAGTCCGGCCCCTCCTTGCTGTTGACCTGCTCCAGGCTGAAGTACCGCCAGGTAATAAACAGCCCTTCCCCCATTTCCTCTTTCACTCTTTGCAGCCAGACCGCCGCGTTATAGACATAGGGTCAGAGGTAGTCGAAAAATACCTGCAGGGACAGAGTTTCGCTTGATTTAGTCATTAGCGTTATATTTTCATTCTATCGTAACGTATAGCCAAGGGCAAGGCGAAGTACCGTCCTCTTTACGTCCCGGAGCGGTTTGGGCTACAATGAGACGCAAAGAGGAGATAGCTGATGCTGGCCAAGGTTAAAAGCGGCGCCATCGTGGGGCTGGATGGCGCTATCGTGGAGGTGGAGGTCGATATCACGTCCGGCCTGCCCTCCTTCACCATCGTGGGGCTGCCGGACGCCGCTGTCCAGGAGGCCAGGGAGCGTGTCCGCGCCGCCATACGCAACTCCGGCTTCACCTTCCCCACCAAGCGCATCGTCGTCAACCTGGCGCCGGCCGACCTCAAGAAAGCCGGGCCGGCCTATGACCTGCCCATCGCCGTCGGCATCCTGATGAGCTCGGAGCAGGTCGGCGCCGACGCCGCCGGCACGATGTTCCTCGGCGAGCTTTCCCTGGACGGCAGCCTGCGCCACACCAACGGCATCCTGCCCATGGTGGCCCTGGCCCACGACGAGGCCATCCCCACCGTCATCGTCCCGGAGGTGGATGCCGGCGAGGCCTCCCTGGTAGAGGGCGTCAAGGTCATCCCGACCGCCTCGCTGGTGCAGCTGGTCGGCTACCTGCGCGGTGAAACGCCCGCCCCGGTCTACGCGGGGGCGCCGGCGGCGAAGAAGGTCCAGAGGCAGCTCCACCTTACCGACCTGGCTGAAATCAAGGGACAGGAGCACGTCAAGCGCGCCCTGGAGGTGGCCGCTGCCGGAGCACACAACGTGATAATGTGCGGGCCGCCGGGCGCCGGCAAGACACTGCTGGCACGCTCCCTCCCCTCCATCCTCCCCCCGATGACCAACGACGAGGCCCTGGAGGTCACCAAGATTTACAGCATCAGCGGGCTGCTGCCCGCGGATACCCCCATGGTCCGGCAGCGGCCCTTCCGCTCCCCGCACTATACCCTCTCCAACGCCGGGCTGGTGGGCGGAGGGCATTTTCCCCGGCCGGGGGAAATCAGCCTCAGCCACCGCGGCGTCCTCTTCCTCGATGAGCTGCCGGAGTTCGGGCACTCATTGCTGGAGGTGCTGCGCCAGCCTCTGGAGGACAAGGTGGTCACCATCAGCCGCGCCCAGGGGAGGGCCACCTTCCCGGCCAACTTCATGCTGGTGGGGGCGATGAACCCCTGTCCGTGCGGTTTCTACGGCGACCCCTTCCGGCGTTGTACCTGCCCGCCCGGCCTGGTCTCCCGCTACCAGCGGCGCATCAGCGGGCCGTTCATCGACCGGGTGGATATTTTCGTCGAGGTGCCGCATATCGACTACGAAAAGCTGAGCGACGAGAGGTTGGGAGAGCCCTCGGCAAAGGTGCAGGAGAGGGTCACCGCCGCCCGCGAGCGGCAGCTGGCCCGTTTCCGGGGTTCGAAGCTGACCGCCAACGCGGAGATGACCCCCGCCGAGATAAGGGAGTTCTGCCGGGTGGAGGAGTCCGCCCAGAGCCTGCTCAAGGTTGCCATGAAGCAGCTATACCTCTCGGCGCGGGCCTTCCACCGCATCCTCAAGCTGGCGCTGACCATCGCCGACATCGAGGGTTCCGACGTCATCAAGGCCCAGCATGTCGCCGAGGCCATCCAGTACCGCCCCAGAAGGACGGAATAAGGCGCAACCGCTTTAAATTACTGATATCAGGCTACCCTGTATTTTTCCTCTCCCATAATCCTCTCTTCAACCGGTTCCTGCTAATAATTGACGACACGATGGCAGGGTGGTATTATAGTATTATAGTATTTACTATAATTCTAATATACCTTAATACTAAACGAGGAGGTCAAAGTGGAAGACCAGATTTATTACTACCACGCTGATATGTGTAAGGTCTTTTCCCACCCTAAGCGGCTGGAGGTGATAAATATTTTACGAGACGGAGAAATGACTGTCACCGAGCTGTCGCAGAAACTGGGACTGACCGCAGGAAACTTATCGCAACACCTGTCGATGATGAAAGAGCGCCGTATTCTGCTTTCACGGAAGGAAGGGAATATGGTTTATTACCGGATCGCTAACCCCAAGCTTATCCGGTGCTTCGATATGATGCGGGAAATGTTGTTTGAGCAAATCAGGCAGGACGCCGCGCTGATTAATGTCAAGGTCGGCTAAGCGAAGTCTCAGGTAAAATCCTTTTTTCGGGGGCAATAAAATGAAACTGGGCATCATTATCAACACCAACGATGCTGAGAAGGCATGGAACGCGCTGCGGCTGGGAAACACCACGCTCAAGGCCGGGCACGAGGTCAGCGTGTTTCTCATGGGAAGCGGCGTGGAGATAGAAAATATTAAGGATAAAACTTTTGACGTTGGGGGAACTTTAAAGGATTTTTCAGACGGTAACGGCAGGCTGCTCGCCTGCGGCACCTGCCTCAAGGCAAGGCAGCAGGAAGCCGGCGTCTGCCCTATCTCCACGATGTCCGACCTGCTGGGGATGATTTCCGATTCTGACCGGGTGGTAACGTTTGGCTGAGGCAATGTCTAAGCTAATTTTAATCTCCGTCCAAGCAAACCCGTATATCATGGGATAGGGATAAACCTCAAGGAGATAGAATATGGATAAGAATTTAAAAACAGCACTAATAATCGGGGGCATCATCGTGGCCGTTCTTGTCATCTTACCTCTTATCTTCGGGGCGCTCTGGGGATGGCAGGGGTACGGCTACGGCATGATGGGCACCGGGATGATGGGAGGTATCAGTACCATGTTTATCATGCCTGTATTGTGGATTGTTGTTATCGGGCTTATCGTCTGGGCGGTGGTCGCCGCTGTCCGCCGGCCGGGGGAATCCGATAGCACCGTGAGGTCGGCGGACTCAGCCCTGGAAATACTGAAGAGAAGGTATGCCCGGGGCGAGATAAACCGGGAGGAATATGAAGCGAAGAAAAAAGACCTTGCCTGAAGATGTGATTCTTTGAAGAGATGCGGTAAAATAGACCGAAGGAGGAAAACACAATGGAGTTTACAGCATTCCTGCTGGTGGGTCATTTACTATCGACCCTGCTGATGGCGGCACCGATCTACATGCTGGTCATCGTCAACGAGCGGGCTCGCTTCGGCGCGCCGCTGGGCTATTTCACCGACCGCTATATGGAGAACATCATCCGCAACAACGCGGTGAGGTGCTTCATCTTCCAGGGCACCATGGCGGCCAGCGGCCTGGCCCTGGTCTATGTTACCCGCGCCAGCTTCATTCCTTTGTTCACCGACCCCACGCTCATCATTAAATGGGTGGCGCTGGTGATCCTGGTAAGCCTGCTTTCCCTCATTCATTTTTCCATACAGCCGCGCATCGAAGCCCTGATGCAGCAGGTTAAGCCGGATGCCCCGGTACCGGATGGGTTGGCGCCCAAAATTAAGGCTCTCCGCTCGCGGAGAAAGAAACTCTCCGGCCTGTGCCTGTTCCTGGTGCTGACCGCGCTCATCATGGGCCTGCGGGCGACCTTTTTCTATAGCTACTATCTGGCTATAGGTTTAGTGATTGTGGCGGCAATCTATGCCTGGAGGGTCTACCGTAATCCGGTGCGGCTGGGCTGGGTATAGGTTTAAAACGAGGGGGCGGGGTCAGGGGGAGGCGAAGCTAATCAACCAGGTTTCAATAAGGCCCTGCGGTCCGTTAATTGGCACGCTGCGCGACGGTGTGGTATGCTAACTTAGAAACCAACGCAGCCTGCCTGACCAGGGGGAGTTATTATGAAGCTTAACACCGGACTAATCAAGCCTTTCCTTATCGTTATCCTGCTCGCCGTGATGCTGGGAACACTCACCGCCTGCGCGGACCTGGGGTTCCCCCCGACCACCCCCACCACCCCCCAGGCAACGCAGCCTGAGCCAGCCAAGGTCGGCACGGGCGTTATCGGCACGCGGGACGGCGCCATCCTGGCCGTCTACAAGCGACTGCTCGGCCGGGCGGAGACCGTCGACGCCAAGCTCTATCTCGCCGACTTCTACGCCAGCTGCGATAACTGGACGGCGCAGTCGGACTACTTCAAAGACGGCACCGGCACCTGGTACGTCGCCGTGGACATGAGCGCCGTCAGGGACTGGAAGCTGCGCCCCTACTGGCAACAGGCCAGCTGGTACGTTTTCAAGGACGGCAGCGTGATACCCTCCAGCGATTTCCAGACCAACGCGCTCCGGATTGAGGCCGACCTTCAGGCCCTGAGTCCGGCACCGGACATGCCCCCCACCGATAAGGCCTAGAACCGTCAGACACTAGAAATAACCCCCGGACCCCCATCGGGGAAAATCACGCGGGAAGGGAGATATCAGATATGGCGGAATCAAAGTACGGCAAGTATATCTGCACCGACCTGAAGAAAAATATCCATCTCCCCGGATACCGGGCCTGGGAAAAGACGATGATCGGGCAGGGAGAGTTCCAGGGGCGCCGCCGGATGATGGAGCACGTCATCTGGATGGACAAGGAGGTCATTCCGGGTGCCTTCTACTCCGAGTGCGTCTGGTTCTGGCCGCCGACGATGCCCGGCTCGCCGATGAGAATAGTAACCCCGGAGCGGGCCAAGGGAGAAGGCGGCGTACCGCCTCATGCCCACCCCTTCCCCGAGCTCCTCTCCTACTTCGGGACGGACATGGACCACCCGGAGGAGCTCTACGCCGAGGTGGAGTTCTGGCTGGAGGACGAGAAGTTCATCCTGGACAAGAGCTTCGTGGTGTATATCCCCTCGGGCATGACGCACTGCCCGCTGAAGATGCATAACATGAAGAAGCCCCTGTTCCACTTCACTATCGGCCCCGGCGAGATGTACCGCTAGAAAAATCGGGAGCTAAGATAGAAGGGAAGGAAGAAAATGGCTGAAAAGAGAAACGCGAAGAACTACGTCTTTAAAGATAAGCCCGACTTCAAGCCCCCGGCCTGGGAGCACCTCACCGACCCCGGGTTCACCCGCCGGATGACCTATATCGACGAGGAGACCGTCCCCGGCGCCGAGTTCGGCTGCGAGAGCATGTGGCTGCTGCCCGGCGAGAAGTCGAAGGAAGGCCAGAAGATGATGGACGCCCATGCCAGCCCGCACGGCACGTTCATCGGCTTCTTCGGCTACAACTACGAGGACATCCACGACCTCGGGGCGGAAATCGAGTTCCATATCGGCGGGGAAAAGCATACCATCAAGAAGAGCTTCGCCGCCTTTATCCCGGAAGGCCTCGAGCACGGCCCGCTGATTATCCGGAACATCCAGCGGCCCATCTTCCACTTCGTGGCCCGGCCCTGCGGCGAGGGCATCGGGAAGAAATACACCTAGGCACCGCCGGCAATTAACCGTAAAGGGGGAAATACGAATATGGCCGAAACGAAGTACGGTAAATACATCGTCGATGCGCTGAAACCGCCGGCGAAGGAAGCGCCATGGAGTCCGCCGTTAATCGCGGCCGGTAAAGGCCGGGGCGGGCGCGTCCTGTACATGGACGGCGACATCGTGCCGGGGGCGTTTTACGTGGAGTGTGTCTGGGTGATGCCGCGGCCGGCCGGCGCCACCCCCCCGGGTGGCAGGAAGGTGGGCACCGAGCCCCATGCCCATAAGTACGATGAAGTCATCGCCTTCTTCGGCACGGACCTGGACAATCCACAGGACCTCGGCGCCGAGGTGTAGCTCTGGCTGGAGGACGAAAAGCACATCATCACCAAGAGCAGCCTGGTCTTCGTACCGGCGGGGCTGAAGCACTGCCCGCTGACCTTTAAAAGGGTGGACCGGCCGGTGTTCCATTTCACCACCGGGCCGGGGAAGATGTATTTCTAGGGATTCCGGTTAAATCAGGTCTAGAATTTAACCTCACCCCCTTTGTCCCCCTCTCAAATCATGGTGTAATGTACATAGACGATTGAGAAGGGGTTTTGAGATGAAGACGCTAGAGGTTTTAGAGAACGTATTAAAGGGAAAACGGATTAGCCCCAGTACTCAAAAGCTTTACCGAATGGCTCTCGGAAGTCTGGTAAAGTACACGGAAGAGTGGCCGATGGATGCTAAAACGATTAACGAATGGATTACCCAATTGACAGGGTATGCCGATGAAACTGTAGAGACGTTTTTCCAGTATGCTAATTCAGCAGGCAATTACATGCGGAAGGTCATGGGTCGCAATCCTGACGGGTCTTATAGATGGTTCAATGCTTTCGTTGATGCGGAAAGGCCCAAGGTAAGGAAAAAGCAGCGTCGGTATTTCAGCGCTGAAGAGATGCTCAACTGTTTGAAGGCATGTCGTGGAGAAGTCGAGATTGCCCTGGTTAGTACGCTGATAGACTCATCCTGTCGTATCGGTGAACTGGTAGGGTTGCTAGGTCGGGATGTATATGATAACTTCTTCGTCTGCCGTCAAGGGAAAACTGGCCAGCGCCATTACAGGTTAGACAGTCGTATCTGCCGGCAGTTAAAGAAGATGGCCGGTGGCGATGATAATGTAGTTTTTAAGATGTATGATGGTGTAACTCCGGCCAACGTCTGGCGGCTGACCGGTGTCGTTCGTAGGGTTATTAAGCGCGCTGGTATCACGGGCAAGAAAGTAGGTCCTCACACGTTAAGGCATAGTGGCGCTTCACTTATAGCCAGGAAAACGCAGTCAGCCTTGGTGGTCAAGGCATTATTGCAGCATGATAAGATTGAGACCTCAATGTTATATATACACGATGTGGAAACGGAAATTCAACAAAGTATCTCACCTATGGCTATGATTCAGGTAAAGCCGGTTGAACCGGAGCAGCTTATGATAACGGGTAGCGAGGTAATAGAGGCGGAGGTTGATAACGTGGTCGAAGAGGTCGATTTGATTAGTGAGATGTTTCCGATGATACCGGACGGTACGGAAGTTAGGCCGTTGCTTAAGACGACTGATTTGAGGATGCTGCGTGAGGTGTTCGTATCTTACTCCAGGGTGTACCGGGGCGATAGCAAGGTTTATGGTGGACAAGAACTGCTACAGCGAATGTTGCGGAAGGTTAAGTTGGTGAAGCTGGTCAATCCCCTTGCCGCAGGGACTGTAAAGCAGTCGGGATTGACAAGCGGTGAAGCCGGACAATAGTTAAACCTGGGGTGCGAGCTTGCGAGCCCCCCTTACCAGGAAAATATAGTACCTGTTTATTTTATGATAAGGAGTTCAAATAGAGGCGTCCTATCCTACTAACAGGACGTCGGAAAAGCCATTTATCAGTTTTTATAAATTGAAGACGCTCGGTTTGTGTGATATTGTATTAGTCGTAGGTGTAAATTGGGAGGAAGAATATGATAAGGAAGCGTGAACATGCATCTGAAATCATTGCGATAGGGAAACCAGACGTGATCCCGATAAAACTCCTATTACTAGATAAAGAAAATCCAAGATTAGCGTCTACAGCGCAGGGTGATAGTCAAGAAGATTTTCTTCGAGTTTTATGGGAAGAAATGGCAGTGGATGAAATTGCATTTTCAATAGCGGCAAATGGATTCTATCCAGAGGAAGCTCTCTTCGTCATTCCAGAAGTCGGTGGTGTAAAAGGTACTGGTGAAACACACTATATCGTTATCGAGGGTAATCGCCGGCTAGCGGCTGTATTGTTACTTACGGATCCAGAATTAAGAGCAAAGTTGAAAGCTACAGATCTTCCAAAGATAAACAAAGAAGCGTCGAAAAAGTTGGAAATACTACCAGTGCTTATCTATCCTGACAGAAAAAGCCTTTGGTCATATCTTGGATTTCGACATATAAACGGGACACAGCCATGGGATGCTTTTAGCAAGGCTAAATATGTAGCAAATGTTCATGAAATATTCGGGATACCGCTAGAAGAGATTGCAGACAGGATTGGGGACCGGCATTCAACAGTAATTAGATTTTATAGAGGGATTAAAATCCTACAGCAAGCAGAGGAACAAGCTGGATTTAGTCTAGAAGACAGAGTAAGAAATAAGTTCTATTTTTCTCATTTGTATACCGCCGTTGATCAAATAGAATTTCAGAAGTTTCTTGGAATCCAATCAGATACTTCGTTAAAAGAGAATCCTGTGCCAAAGTCAAAGCTTGGTAGTCTTTCGGAATTGATGTTATGGCTATATGGGAAAAAATCAGAAGGGAAAGAGCCATTAGTACAATCACAGAATCCGGACCTTAATCACTTAAGACAAGCCATAAGTAAACCAACAGCGTTATCTGCATTAAGGTCAGGATATCCTTTAATCCGAGCTTTTGAAATAAGCATCGGTGATAAAAGAAGGTTCAGCGACGCATTGACTTCTGCAAAGGAAGAATTACAGCAAGCAAAGGCCACAGTTACAACGGGATATGGTGGAGATGAGGATCTGTTTTCTGTATCAAGTGATATAATTCGAGTCGCACAAAGTATAAAAGATGAAATGACGAAAATAAGAGAAGAATCAATCCGAGGGAAAAGTTAACATGATACCACTACCCAAAACTCCCACGGATACGATAAAACTATGTGATTGGCTGGAGATCGGAGCATTACTTGCAGATGACTCTTCAGCAAGTAGTGGGGACTTAAAGGCAGTGTTAAGGAGAGCTGGTATTTATGATGCTGGCGGTGAAAATGCGCTTGATTTAAAAGTGCTTGATGTATTTCATGAGTTCGAACAAAGGGAAACAGCGGCCGGTGGATTTTATCCTTTCAAATTGAGAGGTGGGTTATTAACAGTTGACAACTGGCCGAGTCGAGTCCCATATGTTTTTTGCTTATGTCTGTCATATTTTGGGTGGAAGAACAAGATCGGAAATGTAACTTACCCTAGGAGACTTTTTGAAGATCTTTCATGTGATGCGGCGAAGAATTACCTTCATGGAAAGGCCGTGAGATTTGCTTCACCAAGAGTATCACTACCAAAGGGTTTTCAAAAGGCAGTTTCCGCACTTTGTATTAGTCATTTAAGAGAAGGAGAGGGGTGCAGGATCCGACCTTTATTAAGTGCAAAAGATGACACGATAGATGTGGTCGCTTGGCAGGATTTTCCTGATGGGTTTCCAAATAAACTTTTGCTATTTGGTGGGTGTGCTTCTGGTAACAATTGGGAAGGTAAAATCAATGACTGCCAACCAGATGCATTTTGTGAAGATTGGATGATTATAAAACCGGTAAGTCAATTAATTAAAACTTTTTTTATACCTCACAGAATTGATAAAGATATTTGGTTTAAGCATAGCAGAAGATGCGGTATTATATTTGATAGATGTAGAATTGCTTATTGGGTTGCTGATGGTAATACACCGGGAAGTGTCTGGAATAAAAATTCATCCTACGAATGGTCAAAGCAAATGATTGAAAGCCACCGGTGAATTTAGAATAGCCACAATATAATTGGAATCTTTATGAAATCCAACTCAAGTTTCGTCCAATCAATAATTCTATTTTCCCGTTGTTAGCACCACCGTTCATTTGAATTGATTCAGTCTCGAATTTATATTTATCAGCTAGCTCAAGTATTTCGGTGGTCTTATTATAAGTCATTAAAAAGTCGCCTTCAAGGAAAGCTGCTATTTCAAAAAGTCGGTTATTGTTAACCTCGCCGTGTTGATATAATCTACTTCCGGCGCCATCGTAGGGAGG
>JBDRFW010000193.1:0-2084 GCA_043818415.1 Chloroflexota bacterium
CCACCGCCACCGCCATTATCAGGAAATACTGGTTGGCCGGGGTAATGAAGCGTATGCCGGCAATCTCGGCCACCGGCACCCGGATACCGGTGTAACCGCCGGTCAACCCCGTCCAGTGATTGATCACGAAGATGATGATAAGCTGCGCGGCAATGGTGGTGATCGCCAGGTAAAACCCCTTGACCCTCAGCGAGGGCAGGCCGAAAATCACGCCGACCAGCCCGGCCACCAGCCCGGCGCAGAGCATTGCCGCCAGGAAGGGCACCCCTTCGCTCATCAGGATCGCGGCCGTATAGCCGCCCACGGCGATAAAACCGGCATGCCCCACCGAGAGTTGGCCGCAGTAGCCGGTGAGGATATTCAAGCCGGTGGCGGCGATGACGGTAATGCCGATAATATTGGCGATACCCAGCCAGTGACCGTTCCAGTACAGCGGCGCGGTGAACACGAAAGCGAGAAAGAGCACCAGCATCGCCCACTGCGTCCTGGTACGGAAGATCGCCATATCGGTGGCGTAGCTGAAATTACGCGTTCCGCAGGGCAGGTCCATTACCTATATCCTCTCGATCCTTTCCTCGCCGAACAGCCCGTACGGCTTGAACATCATTACCAGGATGATAATAATAAAGGGAATCACCTCGCTGATGCCGGGCCAGGTCAGCGGCGTCAGGTAGCCGCCGCCGACATTCTTGGCCAGCCCGATAATGATACCGGCGATAATGGCGCCGCCGAAGGACTCCAGCCCCCCGAGAATGACCACCGAGAAAGCCTTGAGGCCGGTCTCGGTCAGGCCGACATTGATGCTGCCGATGCTGGCCATGAGCACGCCGCCGACGGCGGCCAGCACGCAGGCGAACATCCAGGAAGTGGAGAATATCCGCGTCACCGGGATGCCGCAGGCCTGCACCGCCATCTGGTCGTCGGAGGTGGCCCGCATGGCGATACCCATCTTATGGTATTTGAAATAGACGGAAAGCAGCGCGAAAAGTAATAGGGAGATGGCGCCCGCCCAGAGGTACTCCTGACTGACCACGGCGCTGCCGATATGCGCCGTCGTCTGCGGGAAAAGGTCGGGCAGGGCGGCCACGCTCTGCGGCCAGACCACCTCCACGATGCCGTCGATCAAAAAGGCCAGCCCCAGGGTAACCGCGATTAAGGCCAATATCGGCTGCGCGATCAAGGGCCGGAGCACCAGCCGCTCGATGGCCCAGCCCACCAGCAGCGCAAAGACAATCACCAGCGGCAGTCCCAGCCAGGGCGGCAGGCCAAACTGCGCCAGCATAGCGTAAGCGAACCAGGAGAAGATCAACACCAGTTGCCCCAATGCCAGGTTGGCCACCCCGCTGGACTTCCAGATGAGCACGAAGCCCAGGGCGATAAGCGCATAGACCAGCCCCTCGGTGATACCGGTAACGGTGTACTGCAGGAGCTTGCCTTCGGCGAAAAGCATCACCAGTAGCAGCACCACCACCAGGCCGCTCACCAGCAGAATGGTCTTCAGGTTGCGTCGCAGGCTGGCCCACAGGCTAGTCACCTCAAACCGTCCTCACCTTAATCGCGGTAGCGACGATGCCCTGGCGGCCGTCGCGGTAAGTCACCGGCGCTTCCACCGTCACCGTTTCCCGCCCGCCGTACATGGCGTCGATCAGCAGCTTATACTTCTCCTCCACGAAATCGCGGCGCAGCTTGCGCGTCCGGGTCAACTCCGCCTCGTCGGGGTCGAATTCCTTGTGCAGCAGCACGAATTTCTTAACGCGGGAGCCTTCCGGCAGGTAGCTGTTCACCCGCAGCAGATCCTTCTCCACCAGGTCGATAACCTCATCCTTCTGGGAAAGGTCGACGAAAGTGGTGAAGGCGAGATGGTAGCGCTGCGCCCACTTGCTGATCATGGTGAAGTCGATATTGACGATGGCGGTCACGTAGTCCTTGTCCTGGCCGCCGATGACCATGGCGTCCTTGATATAGGGGCTGAAGCGGAGCCGGCCCTCGATGTACTGCGGGGCGTATTTCACGCCGGTGGCCAGTTCGCCCATATCGGCCACGCGGTCGAGGAAAATCAAATGCCCTTCCTCGGTGATGTGCAC
>JBDRFW010000194.1:0-29584 GCA_043818415.1 Chloroflexota bacterium
TAGTGGTTTTTAAAGGGGCGGGAGGAAATTTTTCGGGCGGCGACGATATTACCGAATTCCCGAAGTGGGGAACGACCGCCAACATCATCGAAAGAGGGAAACTTTACCAGCACACCGCCGATGAGATTGAGGGCCTTAATAAAGTGACCATCGCCGCGGTGGAAGGTGCCGCCGTCGGCGGCGGCCTGGAGATAACCATGGTCTGTGACTTCGTCATCGCGGCGGAAAATTCCAGGTTCGGCATCCCGGAGATAGACATAGGGATGACGCCGGGCTGGGGAGGCACGCAGCGCATGGGCCGCCTTGTCGGCAGAAGGCGAATAAGAGAGATGATTCTTCTGGGGACGATGCTTGACGCCCACCAGGCCAAAGAGGTCGAACTGGTGAACAAGGTAGTACCCGCGGGCAAGCTTCAGCAGGCCGTCGATGATTTAATCGGAGTGTTACTTACCAAGCCGCAGGATATATTGGTCCTGGGGAAATTCATCATCCTGAAGGGGCTGGAGGCTGACCTGCATACGGCGCTCGGCTTTGAAGTGGTGGCCGGCGCCCTGAATACCACCACCCAGTCGATGAAAGAGAGCACCGTCTCGTTTTCTCAGAAGACGCCCCTGTGGCGAAATCGGCGGGAGAAGGCCGAGGAGTATTACCGCGAGTATCCCTGGTAAGATAGCCGGGAGATAATCTGAGCCCGTTAGAACGTAACCGGTGATGCCGGCGTTGAGGCCGGTTATCTATGGCCACAATTGCGGGATAACATAATCGAGGCCCAGGCCGGTGAGGGTTTGCGGCAGCGGTTTACCCGTCCCTTCATCCCAGCCCATGAGTTTGTAGTAGTTACGCAACATTTTGTCCCAGTGGGACATGATGCTCCGCCCGGCGGCCAGGCCGTCCCGCGGGGTCGAGCCATATCTTGGCGACGGCGCGTCAAGCTCAGCACCGATCCCGGCGCGCAGGTTATAGGCCCTGGCCAGGTTCACGGCCCGGAGTCCTACCGTCATGGCTTCCCGGAAGTCCATATCCCAGCCGGTAGCGGCGTTGACCGCCCGGCAAAGGAGCTCCAGCGCCGTGGCCGTCTGGAACCGGCAGGTCACCATCGAGTCCTCGAATATCATGGCGCCCTTAATCCTGGCTTCGACCGTCGATATCACCTCGGGGTCGAAAGAATCGTAAGTTTCCGGCAGCCCGAGCAGCTTTAACGGGGCCTTGGACTGCGTTTCCAGGGTGCCGGTGTTGGAGACGCAGGTATCAAACAGCTCCAGCCACATGACGCGGTGGTCATGGCTCCGCGGGGTGTTGCCCTTCCGGGTGTGAATAGCCAGTTCCAGCGCTTCCCCCCCTAAATGCCGGGCGGCGCGCATGACGCCGTCTGCCAGGATATTCCCGAACCCCTGGCGGCGGGCAATCTTACCGAGCATGGCCATGATTGCCTCGCCGTTACCCCAGGTCATATCCAGTCCGTCCGTATCTTCCCTGGTCAGGATGCCCTTTTCATAGCACTCCATCACCCACGCTATAATCCAGGAGACCTCGTTGACGTCCATGCCCAGGCGGTCGGCCTGGTTGGCCAGGACCAGGGTCGTGGTTACGTCATCGATGCCGACCAGTGCGCTGAAACCGGCCAGCCCTTCGTATTCCGGTTCCTCCACGATGCGTCCGGCGTATTTACCCTCGGTAATCTCGCCGAGATGGCAGTGTTTGGAGGCACAGGCCCAGCACGGGTTCGGCCGGGCTTTCAACCTTTCCCGGATACTTTGGGGAGAATACGTGTCCAGTTTATCGGGCGCGATGTCATGGACACTCGTGGTGTAATTCCGGGTGGGAATGAAGCCGGCTTTAGTAGCGGTAATCACGGCAGGCAAGGTCCCCCACGTAGCGATTGACGCGTAGAACTTATCTGCCAGGGTATTGGCCAGTATTTCCCCGGCCAGGCGCGATACGGCCTGTTTATCTTTGAGCGGCACGGCGCCGCGGCCCCGCTCGATGACGATGGCCTTCAGTTTTTTAGAGCCCATGACGGCGCCCACCCCGTTGTGAGCCGCGGCATGACCCGTGTCCACGGCGATGCAGGCGAACCTGACCAGGTTCTCTCCGGCGGGGCCGATGCTCAGGACGCTTATTTCCCTTTCCTTTTTCCGCAGCTCGTCTTTGATGGCGAGTTCTACCTCAAACGTATCTTTCCCGATGAGGTGACCGGCGTCTTTAAGCTCGGCCTTACCGTCGTGGATATAGAGATAGACCCAATCCGGCGCGGCTCCTTGCAGGATAATGCCATCGAAACCGGAAAACCGGAGGAAGGCCCCGAAGAAACCGTTAGCCTGCGTGCTGGCAACCCCGTTGGTCAGGGCCCCCTTGGTAACGACCGCGATGGTGCCCGAGCCTCCCACGCGGGTGCCGCCCAGCGGCCCCGAAACTAAAAAGAGGTGGTTGGCGGGGTCAGACCACTCTATCCCGGGCGGGACCTCGTCATAAAGATATTTTATCCCCAGTGTCGCGCCGCCGACGTATTTCCTTAAAACACCTTCATCGAGTGGCTCGCCGGTGGTCTCCCCGGTGGTCAGGTCGACCCTCAACATCCTGCCGGCGTAGCCATAAATTTGATGGCTGGACGCCGATGTTTGCCTGTCTATTTCAGTCATTCTCCCGTCCCTGAATCGATTAGTGCTGTCAAAGATGTTGCTGGTATGTCCCCGTATCTATATCATATTCGTGCGATAGCAGTCAAACTAGGGGGCCAGCAACCCGGTCAGCTCGCCGATGTTCCGTATCCTGTCCAGTCCATCGACCATATCGACAATGCCGCCGGTCTGCGCATCGCCGAGGACATACGAGGCGTTGGTCCGGAACTTGGCAACTATCTCGTCGTCGGTCAGCCTGGCCCTGGGGTTCCAGCTATCGCCGGGAATATCGGTCGAATCAGCGGTGAACCTGCCCTTTTTTGATATTACCTCGATAGAGGTGGGTGGTTGACTGAAGAGCTTCCCCGGGTGCCCGGACCATGCCGCGGTCATCCTCATCGCGTCCGGGTGCTCACCATGGGTTATCTTTTTAGTCATCTCCGCAATCCTGGGGCTTTTCAGGGTCTCCTCCTCGGCCCACTCGGGGCCGGGCGTTATGCCGTACACGGTGCAGGCCAGGGCGTAGGTGAAACTGTCGACGGAGAGCCACAGCTCTTTGCCTTCGGACTCGGCCCATCTATCAGCCGCTTCGAAGGTGGGCAGGGTGGTCGCCAGGGGGTGAGTATCGACCTTGATGCTATCGATGTCCCCGGGTTTCAGGTCATGCTTTTTCATAATGTCTTCGAGTAACCTTATGCCGGTATGGAACCAGCGGCAGGTAGGGTAGGGTTTGAAACCGGCGTCCATGATATACCAGCGCTCCCCCAGGTCAGCCACGAAGGTATCATAGTCGAACTCGGGGGCTCCCAGCAGGGCCGCCAGGCCACGCGGCCCGTCCAGAATGGAAGGGTCGCCGACATAGCCGTTGAGGGCGCACAGGGCCGCCATGACGCCGCTCAGGCAGAACCACCCCATTTCTCCATACTTATTGAAATTAGACGGCGGTGTAAAGACAAACTTACTTTCGATAGCGCCGGTGGCGAAGTAGCCGACGGTACCCAGGGCGTTAACCATGTGTTCTTTGTCAAACTTGAATGCCTTGCCCGCAGCTATGGCCGCCGCGAAGGTATTAAAACCCATCCCCGCACTGCCGCTTACCACCACCCCATGCACCGGGTCAGGGCGGAAGGACGAGCCGCATATTCCGGACCTCGCGGCAAAATCGTAGGCCAGAACCGTCGCCAGGATAATATCCTGGCCGGTGGCCCCGGTCCTTTCGCCGACGCTCAGGGCGGGGAAAAGGGGTACGCCGCCGATGTGCCGGTTATTATACAGGGTTTCGTCCATGTCAAGTATGTTGCCCAGCTTTCCGTTAACGTAAGCGGCGTGGGCGCAGTGCAATCTATCGCCGCTTCCTATCGCGGTGGCCTCCGGCTTTCCCCCGAGGTCGCGTCCCACGTCGGTAACCCTTTTACCCCAGGCGATGGAGTAACCTCCCAGCGCGCAGCCGATACTATCCAGAATAAACATTTTTGCCTGCCGGACAACCTCGGCCGGCATATCGTCAAAGGTGCAGGTGGTCAGTAAATCAGCCCATTTCTCCGTAATCAACATCCCGGTGACATCTCCTCTTTCAAATATGTTTATCCGGCTGATGCACAAGATATCCGGTCGGCGGGGCCGTCAGGTTCTTTATAAGACGGACAGACCCACCCGGCGTCGTACCACGGGGGTAATCAGCAGCTAAAAAAATCTATAATACTTGCCGCTCGCGTGTCAAGGGACCGGCGGTGAGGCAAAGACATCCGCTAAGAGTAAACGGGGTCGCTACCAGGATACCTTTGACAGCTTTTTCCAAAACAATATAAAATACGACGGTTGTCTGCCGTATTGTGTCTTCCCGATTTGTAAGGATGTTTAAAGAGTAAAGGAGGAATTATAGACGATGGCTCAGAGATTGAAGGGTAAGTCCGCCGTGGTTACCGGGAGTGGCGACGGCATTGGTAGAGGCGTAGCTCTGGCCCTGGCTGCGGAAGGGGCCGGGGTAGTGATAAACGATATCGGCCGTGACGCCGGTGGAAAGAGCGCCGCGGACAAGGTAGTGGCTGAGATTAAGAAAGCCGGCGGTGCGGCCGTGGCCAATTACGATAGTGTCGCCACGATGCAGGGCGGAGAGAATATCGTCAAAACGGCCGTCAGCAACTTCGGGCGCATCGATATCCTGGTGAACTGCGCCGGTAATTTCAAGGCTGTGACGACGGTTGAAGTAACGGAGGATATCTGGGACTCGATTATTGCCGTACATTTAAAGGGTCATTTCAGCTGTTCGAAGGCAGCCGTCAAGGAGATGTTAAAACAAAAAAGCGGCCGGATTATCAATATTTCCTCTCGTGCCGCTGCCTTTGGCGCCGCCAGTCTGCCGTACAGTGCCGCCAAGGCCGGGATTCTGGGCATGACATCGATGCTATCGGCCGAGCTAAAGCAGCACGGCATCACGGTTAACGTTATATTGCCCAGCGCCGAGACCAAGCTCTTCTCGGGGCCGGCGCCCAACATCGGCGACAATATGCCGATTGCGCCGGACCGGGGGCCGGAGTTCGTCGCGCCGCTGATCGCCTATCTGGCTACGGATGAAGCCGGGAATATCACCGGACGGTATTTCTACGCCTCCGGCGGGGACATCTGCATATACGGGCATCCGTTTAAGTTACCGGGAGAAGCCCATATGTTGGTTCGGAAGACGGGCAAATGGACCCTGGACGAGCTGGGCGGGATTATCCCGCGACTGCTGGGAGTGGGTTAGCCGGACGCGTCCCGGCGGCGTGATACGAAAGAAATATTTTTTTAGCGGGCACCTACGGCGAAAGTAGCCCGGTAAAATCGCGCGCGTTCTTTATCTGGTCCAGGCCCATGACGGCATCGATAATTCGGTCGATTTGCGCGTCTTTGAGCACGTACGAGGCATTGTTCCGGAACTTGGCCGCTATTTCGTCATCGGTCAGCCTGGCCCTGGGGTTCCAGCTATCGCCGGGAATATCGGTCGAATCAGCGGTGAACCTGCCTTTTTTTGATATTACCTCAATCGAGACAGGTGGTTGACTGAAAAGCTTCCCCGGGTGCCCGGACCACGTCGCCACCATCCTCACCGCGTCCGGGTGCTCACCGTGGGTTATCTTTTTCGTCATCTCCGCAATCCCGGGGTTTTTCAGGGTCTTCTCCTTGGCCCACTCGGGGCCGGGCGTTATACCGTACACGGTGCAGGCCAGGGCGTAGCTGAGGCTGAACTGCGAGAACCACAGCTCCTTGCCCGTGGACTCGGCCCAATTATCGGCAGCCGCGTAAGTGGGTAAGGTGATGCCCAGGGGATGAGTATTGACCGTGATGCTATCGATGTCCTCAGGTTTCAGGCCATGCTTTTTAATGATGCCTTCCAGCAGCCCCACGCTGTTATGGAACCAGCGGCAGGTAGGGTAGGGTTTGAAACCGGCGTCCATGATATACCATCGCTCCCCCAGGTCAGCCACGAAGGTATCATAGTCAAACTCAAGCGCTCCCAGTAACGATGCCAGGCCGCGCGGTCCATCCAGAATGGAAGGGTCGCCGACAAAGCCGTTTTTGGCGCACAGCGCGGCCATAACCCCGCCGAGGCAGAACCAGCCCATATCGGCCGACTTATTGAAATTGGACGGGGGCGTGAACGAGAACTTGCTTTCGATAGCGCCGGTGGCGAGGTAAGCCGCCACGCCCAGGACATTTATCATCTCTTCTTTGTCAAATTTGAGGATACCGGCCGCAGCCGCCGCGGCGGCCAGAGTGTTAAAACCGCTGCTCCCGTAGAGGCTGGACACCACTCCTTTCTCCGGGTCAGGTCGCCATATAGAGCCGCACAACGCGCTCCTGGCTCCTAAATCGTAGGCGAGCACAGTCGCCAGGATGATTTCCTTACCGGTGGCCCCGACCCTCTCCCCCACGGCTAAAGCCGTAAACAGGGGGACCCCGCCGATGTGCCTGGTCTGATACATGGTCTCGTCCATGTCAAGTATGTTGGACAGCTTTCCGTTAACGTAGGCGGCATGGGCACAATGCAGCCGGTCACCGCTGCCTATCACGGTAGCCTCCGGCTTTCCACCCAGGTCGCGGCCGACCGCCGCCACTTTCTTACCCCACTCCAAAGCGTAACCGCCTAAAGAACAACCGATGCAATCCAGAATATGTACCTTCGTCTGCTGCAGGACCTCGGCCGGTATTTCTTCAAAGGTGAAGTTAGTCAGAAAATCAGCCCATCTCCCGGTAATCGACGTTTCCATAACTGATATCGGGTCCTCCCTAGAATAATAGATAGATATGCCGGTTAAAACCGGCGGTTAATCCGCAAAATAAGCGAGGGAGTCCAGGCGACGTTTGGCAGGAGAGACGCCCTTTTTATAACACCGATATGATAGATTACTTTGCCCGAGCGTGTCAATAAAAATTGAAATGGACGGCGGGTTTATAATATATTAGTGACAAGTCAACCCGGACCCGGGAAGGAGCGAAGGCTAACCCGGGTAATACTCAAGAAGAAAGGAGATAAATGGCGGACACAAAGTACGGCAAATATTTCGTAAAGGAACCTTTCAGGAAAGGTCGTAATGAAGAAGTCCTTGAGCCGATCATGAACCTGGAGGGCGCCAAGCATGGTGGGGGGGCTAACCTCACCTTGAGCCGGTCCTGGATTACGCAGCCCTTCCTGATGATAAAGGAGCCTCATACCCACGATTACGACCAGTTCCTGGTTTTCGCGGGGGGCAACCCGATGGATGTCAGGGATTTCGGGGCGGAAGTGGAGTTTTCCCTGGGTGAAGAGGGGGAAAAACATATCATTAACACCCCGACCCTGGTCCATATCCCGGCGGGGCTCTGGCACGGCCCCCTCAGATTTACCAGGATTGACAGACCCATCGAGTTCCTGGATATATTTCTGGCGCCTGAATATATAAGAAAGTAAAAGGCCCGGTCTCCGGGACACCGTGTCGAGGACTTCTTTCCGGGGGGCGGTCATGGTCGAGGGATGGGACGGTGGGGCTACCTGTTCCTGAACTGGGGCTTCCGTTTCTCGGCGAAGGCCTTTTGTCCTTCCCTGAAATCCAGGCTGGCGGTGGCCTGCTTTTGTAAATCGAGGAACTCTTCTCTGGCCCTGGGACTGATGGACTGGTAGTCGAGCAATCTTGATATTATCTTCTTAGTGCTCCTGACCGAAATAGGGGAGTTCCCGGCGATTTCCCGGGCCAGGTCATAGGTAACCGTGGCCAGGCGGTCGGTGGGAATAACCTCGTCGACCAGTCTAATGTCCCTGGCCCTCCCGGCATCGACCAGCTTCCCCGTGTAGAGCAGCTCCCTGGTCGCCGAGACCCCGACCAGGTTGATAAAGCGAAGCATGGCGCTGGGCGGATAGACTACCCCCAGCTTGGCGGCGGTGACCCCGAGGCGGGCATTGTCCGCGGCCAGGCGGAGGTCGCAGGCGGTGGCCAGGGCGAACCCGGCACCGATACAGTAACCGTATATCATGGCGATGACCGGGACGGCGCAGGTCTCGATGGCCAGTATCACGTCCTCCAGGGGGTCCTTAATATCGGGGCCCTCCAGGCTGTCTAGCCGCGATATTTCATACCCGGAAGAGAAGGCTTTCTCGCCGGCACCCCGGAGGACCACCACCCGGGTCTCGCCGTCTTCGCCTGCCGACCGAAGGGCTTCGGTGAGTCGTGAGAAGATATCCGGCGTTAACGCGTTTCTTTTCTCGGGCCGATTAATCGTCAGGGTGCTGATGCCGTTTTCTTTACTGACCAGCAATGAATCCTGTTCTTTCGTTGTGGTTACCTCCACTTGTCATACGAAACCGGCTGGCGCTCTTTCGGGCAATTGTTGGCCGTCCATCTCCGGCAGTATCCCGGGGCTTTTCAGAGTTTAAGTTGTCTTCGCGACGCGCTGGCGTAACTCGGCGAAGTGTTCCTTCTGCTCCGCCTCCAGCTTTTCGATTTTCTCCCGGGAATAGCCCAGAAGCTCGGAAAGGACCTGGTGGGTGTGCTGTCCCAGGGTGGGCGGAGGCGTGTATTCCCCGGGATGGATGCCCGGCATCTTGATGGGATTCCCCACCAGCTTTACCTGTCCACCCAGCACATGGTTCAAAGTCAGGATCATGTCGTTGTGTTGTATCTGGGGGTCCTCCGGGGCCTGGTCCAGATTATATATCGGGCCGGCGGCGATATCATCGGCGTGCAGTATCTCCAGCCACTTTTCGCTTTCCATCTGGCTGAGCGCTTCCGTTATTATGGCATCCAGCTCGGTCCGGTTCTTCAGCCTGTCCTCGAGCGTGGCGAAACGCGGGTCCTCGATAATCCAGTCTATACCCAGGGTCCGGGCGATTCGTGGCCAGCTGGCGCCGATGGTAATCCAGCCGTCTTTAGTCCGGTAAGCTCCAAAAGGGGCAGCCTGGAGGTGGCCGGCCCCAACCGGCGGCGGCACAATTCCGTTGAGAAAGTAGACCGCGTAGTGCATGGAAAGCAGGGCCATGGCCCCGTTGACGAGGTTTGTTTCCACCTTCTGTCCCTGGCCGGTGCGCTCCCTTTGTAACAGTGCCGATACCACGCCGAGGGCACCGAAGAGCGCGCCGGAAATGTCGGCCAGGGCGGGGGCGGGTTTGATGGGGGGACCGCCCGGCTCTCCGGTTTGCAGGAGCAGCCCGACCATGCCTTGAGCGATGATATCGTATGAAGGCCATGAGGCGTACGGGCCGGTCGGACCGTATCCCGTGACGGAGCAGCAGATTATGTTTGGATTGATGCTTTTAAGCACATCGTAATCGGCCCGGAGCCTCTCCATGACTCCCGCGCGATTATTGTCCCAGACAACGTCGCTGACCCTGACCAGGTTATAGAAAGCCTCGCGGCCGGTTTCCGTCATCAAGTCCAGCACCACGCTCTTTTTATTGCGATTGAAGGCGATGAAATAGCCGGGTTCGCCTTTATAGGAAGGCGGCGGGTTGGACACCCGGATTAGCTCTCCCGTGGGTGGTTCTATCTTGATTACCTCTGCACCCAGGTCGCCCAGGACCATCGAGCCGTACGGTCCCGCCAGGACCTGTTCCAGGGCCAGTACTCTAATACCCGTCAGGGGGCCCGTCATTTAATATCTCCTCGCTAATGCCTCGTGCGCGTCTTCCGGGACCGGGGCTTATTCACGGTCCGGTAAAACCCTCTGGCGCCTGTCTGGCTACTGGACAACTTTGGATACTCCGCGGTGGATGGCAAGATGTGAAAACGAGGAGTCATCGGTGGCCCCGTGCCAGTGGACCTCATCCGGCGGTATGAACACGGCCATCCCGGGTGTTACCGTGTATTCTTTATCCCGGGTAGCCACGATGCCTTTCCCTTCCGTAACGTACAGGATTTGCTCGGCGGAATGGGTATGGAAGTTAAGCCTGGTTCCCGGGGGAAAGGTGACAAGCGAGGCTCCGAGTCCTCCGGTAGCTTCGGCATCAATCAAGCGGAGCATACTCATGCGCCCCCGCGCCATGAACGGGTCTCCCTCCGGTGTTCTAAAGGGCTCGACATTACCGGGATTAACGATTATCATGTTTCCTCCTGCTAACTCATATCAGAGTGTTTTACCGCTGTTTTGAACGCACCTGCAGGCCGATTAACTCTTCCAGTCGTAGAATTACGGCGTCGACGTGTTTATCGCCGAGACCGGCCGATTCTGCGTCAATAAGTTTCTGCTCCACGATGGCTCCCACCGGAAGCGGGATATCGTACTCTTTGCCCATCTGTACCGCCAGGCTGATATCCTTGCGGGCGAGGCTGAGCCGGTACATGGGCGAAAAATTGCCCTGGAAGACCGTCTGGGGAAATTGCTGCAGTACCCAGTTATTGCCGGTGCTGGCGGTGACTATTTCCCAGAGCACCTGCGGGTCGATGCCGGCTTTAGTACCCAGGACGAAACCCTCGGAGCATATCGAACTGCAGGTAAGCGCTATCATGTTATTTATCAGTTTGGCAACGTTGCCGCAGCCGACGTCTCCCACCGGGAATATCTTCTGGCCCATGGTTTCCAGGACCTTCCTTACCTTTTCCAGGGTAGCCGGGTCCCCCCCGACCATGATGGCCAGGGAGCCCATCTCGGCGCCCCTGGTACCGCCGCTGACCGGGGCGTCCAGCACGTCTACTCCCATGGCCCGGGCATCCCCGGCTATGCGCCGCATGGTGGAAGGGGAATTGGTGCTCATATCGATGTAAATGTCTCCCTTCTTCCACCCCGCCTTCAGGCCGTTTTTCCCGTAAACCACCTGTTCTATATCCTGCGGCGCGGGCAGGGAGGAAATAACCACCCGGCATGATTTCGCCACTTCCTCGGGCGTGTCGGCCCACCGGGCGCCTTTTTCTATCAGCGCGGCGGCGGCCTCTTTTCTTAAATCGTGGACGGTAAGGCTATATCCGGCTTCGAGTATGTGACGGGACATGTGTTTTCCCATCTGTCCGATTCCTATAAAACCGACATCCATGTTCACCTCCGCAGCGTAATGGAATGAAAAATCCATAAAAGTGTAGCACTCATGTGTAGTGCTGTCAATTTGACGGGAGACTTCATCGAGGGAGGCGGAGAGTTTGACCGAGACCTGGCGGAAACGGTACAATCAAGTTCGCAACCAGGTGTTATTAGCATTATTTTTAAATTTATATTAAGGAAGGGAAATATGTAAAATGGCGGCATCAAAATACGAGAAATACTTTATCAAAGAGCCGATAGAAATAGGTAAATTCGCCCCGTGTATGCGTTACAACAGTGACTTTGCCGGGGCCGATTTTACGATTAGATGGCATTACGTTACCGGGCCCTGGCTCATGGAGGCGGAACCTCATGCCCATGACTTCGACCAGTTCACCTGTTTTATCGGCGGTAACCCGATGGACATACGGGACTTTGGGGCGGAAGTCGAGCTGTTTTTAGGCGAGGAAGGGACAAGGCATATCATTAATACCACCACCATCGTCCATATTCCCAAGGGATTGATTCATTGTCCGCTGAATTTCAAGAAGGTGGACAGGCCTGTCATGTTCTTGAATATCCCGCTGACATCAAGGTACGGCAAAAAGGAAATACCTAAATAGCCTTCTTTTTTTAACGCACCTGTGTCGATTATGAATGCCGGTCCGGTTAATTCAATACCAAGCCGATATCGCCGCAAACCGATGCCCGCACCAGGCGTAAACCTGTCAAGCTATGAGCTCAAGAATCGGCCGGTGAAACTGGTAAGCGGGAGATTATAAGAGGACTTTACCGGGCCAACCATAAACTTTAATGAAAAAAGGGGGTAATAATATGGAAATCAGGAAGGTCGGGGTGGTGAGCTGCGGGCAAATGGGTTCCGGTATCACCCAGGTGTGCGCCCAGTCAGGCTACCACACGGTAGTCTCCGAGATAAATGAAGAAATACTGAATAAAGGGCTGGCCTCAATTAGTTCCAGGCTGGCCAGAGACGTGGAAAAGGGCAGGCTGTCCCCGCAGGACAGGGAGTCTGTTCTGGCCCGTATTAAAGGCACCACCAGGACCGGGGACTTCGCCGGGTGCGACCTGGTAATAGAGGCCGCTACGGAAAATATGGACCTGAAGAAGAAGATATTTGCCGAACTGGACAGGGTCTGCTCCAGGGATACCATCCTGGCGACGAATACCTCGGTCCTATCCATTATCGATATGGCGGTTATGACCTCCCGGCCGGACAAGGTGCTGGGGCTACACTTTTTTAACCCGGCGCCGGTTATGAAGCTTGTCGAGGTGGTTAGAACTATTGCCACGAGTGACGAGACCGTTGAAATCGGTGTGGCCTTCACCAATTCACTGGGAAAGAAGGCGGTGATTGCCCCGGACACCCCGGGATTCTTGGTGAACCGTATGTTAACGCCTTTTTTGCTCAATGCCGTCCGAACGCTTGAAGCCGGCGTCGCTACCCGGGAAGACATCGATGCGGCTATAAATTTAGGGATGAATCTTCCGATGGGCCCGCTGGCTTTATTAGACCTCATCGGGCTCGATACCGTTTTGGCCGGCGCCTGCGCCCTGTACGAGGAGGCCAAAGACCCTCAGTTCGCACCGCCCGTCCTGTTGAGGAAGATGGTTACCGCCGGCTGGCTGGGGCGCAAGACGGGAAAAGGTTTTTACGAATATAATAAATAGGGAACTGTATATCCAAGGCGTGACTAAATGGTAAAGGAGGAAAATTGAGAGAGGTAGCTATCGTCGGAGTTGGCATGACCAAATTCGGCACCTCGGAAATTACCCAGGTGGAGATGTTTGCCGAGGCAGCCATGGACGCCATTGCAGCGTCAAATATGAAGCTAGAGGACATCCAGGCGGTCTACGTGGGAAATGCCGATGGCAATGTGGAGGAAGGACAGGCGGTAATGGCCCCGATGTGCGCCTCCGAAATCGGACTTAAAGGGCTCCCGGCTACCAGTTTCCAGGCGGCTTGCTCGTCAGGTACGCTCGCCATCATTAATGCCTTTGTCTGGGTATCTCTGGGCCTCTACGATGTGGTTCTGGCCGGCGGCACGGAGAGGCAAAGGACGATGAGCACGCCCCTGGCGACGCGGGTGATGGGTTTCGGGGTCCATGCCAAGTATGAGACCCCAACGGGGCTAAGCTTTCCGGGCATTTTTGCCATGATGGCGCACCTGTACGCCAGGAAATACAACCTGCCCCTGGCTGAACTTAAGGAAGCCATGGCCAGGGTATCTTTCAAAGCCCACAAGTGGGGCAGCATCAACCCCAAGGCGCAGTTCTTCGGGAAAGAAGTTACCATGGAGAAGATTTACGCCAGCGACATGGTGGCCTCCCCTTTACAGGTCTATGACTGCTGCCCGATATCCGATGGCGGCGCAGCCGTCGTTGTCGCCTCGATGGATGTGGCCAGGAAGCTGACCGATAAGCCGGTACAGGTTATCGGCGTCGGCCAGGGTTCTTCGGGTTCGGTCTGCAGCCAGAAAGACATCACCAGGATTCCGGCCCGCGAGTTGTCGGCCCAGCGTGCCTACAAGATGGCGGGACTCAAGCCCTCAGACATAGATGTTTGCGAGCTTCATGATTGCTTCACCATCGCGGAAATAGTGGCCAGTGAAGGCCTGGGATTCTTTGAGCCCGGTGACGGGTACAAGGCGGTGATGCGGGGTGACACCGATATGGGCGGCAAAATACCGATTAACATGTCCGGAGGCATCAAGGCAAAGGGGCATCCGGTAGGGGCTACCGGTGCCGCCCAGGTCTACGAAATAGTAAATCAGCTGAGGGGAGAATGCGGCGCCAGGCAGGTTGAGGGAGTGAAGATAGGCATGACGGATACCATGGGAGGCAGCTTTGCTTCAATCGCGCATATAATAATGAGGAGAGGTTGGTAAAGAAATGAAATACGTGTTATCAGCCGATAAGTACGCCGACGCTCTCAGAGGGGGCAAGTTTTTAGGCTTGAAATGTAATCAGTGCGGGGGATATACGGTGCCGCCGCAGAAGGTATGTTTCGAGTGCCATAGTGAAGACATGGAAGTGGTCGAACTCAGCCGTAACGGCGAGGTCCGAAGCTTTACCGTAATCTACACCCCGGCCGAGGGATTTCAGCCGCCCTACATAGTAGGCCTGATAGAACTGGAAGAAGGGCCGTGGGTCACGGCCAATATTATCGATTACGCCCCGGAGAAAGCCACCATGGAGGAGTTAATGGGGCGAAAAGGCAGGATAGATTACCAGGAGGTCCCGGCTGATATGTTCTCCGGTGGCCCGCGCATCGCGCTGGCCTTTAAGGTGGCGGACTGAACACGGCGGCTTTACCGGTGGCCTCATAAGGGACGGTAATAGCAGTACGCCGTCCGGAGTTATTTTGACGCCGTCACCACGTCCGGTGTACCGGTGGCAACCCCGGAGCCATCGTCTGCGCTCCGGCGGAGGACTGTAATATTATAGCCTTAACGCGCTAAAGGAGGAAACATGGATAAGAAGGAATTGAAAGAGCTGACGGTCTCCGTTTATGACAGGCTTAACCAGGCCATCATGGATGGAGACAATGAAAAGGCCGTCGCTATGATTAAAGAGATGGAGCGCAACAAGCGCGACTTTGACGATTCCTACCGGGAATGGGTTGACCTGATGCTCACCTACATCGCCGACAAGCTGGGCGAAGAGGCGGTGTACGAGGTGCACCGGATGAACGGCGAACGCTCGCTGTGGCCCCGCCTGGGGTGGATATACGGACCGATGAGTATCGAGGACAAGATCAGGAAGAGAGCTTACACCTGGACGAGCTGGCACATGGCCAACATCGACGAGATTGTCGAGGACGATGAGAAATTTGCCTTTAAAATGAAGGTCTGTCACTCCGGCGGCAGAATCAGGAAGTGGCCGAACCACGGTAAGACAAAGGAAGCCCACCCCTGGTCCTGGGGGCAGAAAGGGGTCTGCTACTACTGCGCCCATTGCGCCGTGGTCCTGGAGACCATGGGGATAGAGAAAGAAGGGTACCCTGCCTGGATTGCGGAGATGCAGCCGGACGGCGGCTGCATCCAGTACATCTATAAGGACCCGGAGAAAATACCCGAGAAGTATTATAAACGCCTCGGAATGGAAAAGAAGAAAAAGTCCAGGTGAGGCGGCTCCAGTTTAAAGATGACGTCGCCGATATAAGCCGCACCGGACTGAAGGAGAGAGCGTGGACAAGCAGGAATTGAAAGAGTTGACCGTCTCTATTTATGATAAGCTTATCCGGGCTATCAAGGAAGGGGATAAGGAAAAAGCCAGGGCATTAGTCGATGAAATAAAGCGCAATAAGTACGACTTTGACAATTCCTACCGGGAATGGATTGACACGATGCTTACCTATGTTGCCGACAAGCTGGGCGAAGACGCGCTGTACGAGATTCATCGGATGAATGCCGAACGCGCTCTCTGGCCGCGTTTCGGCTGGGTATTTGGCCCCATGAGTGTCGAGGACAAGGTCAGAAAAAGGGCTTATGCCTGGACGAACTGGCACGGCATCAACATCGATGAGATAGTTGAGGATGATGAGAAGTTCAGCATTAAGTATAAATGTCCCTCGGGCGGGACAGTCAGGATGTGGCCGCACCACGGCAAGACCAAGAAAGCGTACCCCTGGAGCTGGGGGGAGAAGGGAATCAGCTATTATTGTCTTCACTGCCCCATCGTCTACGATATCATGGCGATAGAGAAATACGGGCATCAGCCGTGGATTACCTTGCAGCACCCGGAAGGCCATTGTGAACTGCAGATATACAAAGACCCGGCAAAGATACCCGAGAAGTATTACCAGCGCGTCGGCATGAAAAAGGAGAAAAAGTCCGGGTGAAGCCGGGACTTCTGATGCCGGTATCTAATTTCAGTTAACTGCCGCGGAAGCCGAGGCGGCGGCAGGGCAAGGACGCCTGAGGTGGCGGTAGTCAGCCGGGGCGTTTTTAAAGGGGTAATGGACGACCGATAACGATGCCGCCATTGCCCCCTGCTATTTTCTTCTCCCAAAGCGGATGCCTAGTCCGTTTTCTCCGGGGGAGGCATCTGCGGTGGTCTCCCCTGCCTGGTCTGGAGGGGCTTGCAGATAATCTCGGTGACATGAAGGTCGCCAAGGCGCGTGGAAGGTGCGGCCAGGGCCACCACCGCCGTATCCGCCCCCCGCCCCGTCCCGGACACGACGACCACCTCCTCGCCCGGGGCCACGTGCCCGCCGTCCACGGCCATTAAGATAATCTCCACGCAGACCTTCATCCCCTGGCAGAAGGTGCGCAGCAGATTGGCCATGACTCTTGGAGTATCCGTGCCGAAGAGGTGCTCGGTGTGGAAGAGCATGGTGCCGAAGTGGACGGCATGTCCCTGCCCGCGCAGCTCCTCGACCAGCTCGGGCGGGAACCGCTGGCCGGCCATGAAACCGTACTGGTGGGGTACTACTACTATCTTGATACCGCTGCCGTCCCAGGAGGCGGCGGCCTGGCGCGCCGTATCGCCCCGCGTCGAGGCCAGGATTATTTTATTGATACCGCGGGCTTTGGCCCGCTCCAGGGCGAGGCGCAGGGTGGCCCCGGTATTTTCCACGCCCGGCTCCTCGAAATAGACGATTATTTCTTCCAAGTTATACCTCCCGATGTCTGTCCGGCGCCGGCGGCCGTCTGACTGATTTTACATTTCCGGCTCCGGCCGTGTCCACTTTTTAACGCGCCTCTCCCCGTATTTCTTTAAATAGCCGCCCCCGGCGCGCACCAGATAATTGTTTACACATAGTTTAGATACTTTGCGGCGATTTTTATGGTCTGTTTATGACTTTAGTACCATCATATTTGGTGGGAAAGCAGCCCAGAATATAATCACGAGGATGATAAACACTCAAAAAATAACGTAAGTACCGCACGAGCCTAAAGAAAAAGATGGGTATCAGACTCCGCAAAGCCAAAAACAAGAGTCAAGAGTCTCCGGCGGGCCAGGAAACTAGCATCGAGCGCAAGGAGTACGAGGCCAGGCTGGAGTTTCTCTACGACGTCGCCCAGCGGGCCAGCTCGGCGGCCGAGGTGTACGACCTCCTCAAGGAAATACCGGCCGTTATCCAGAAGATTGTGAAGGCCCAGGCATCGTCGTTGTTCATGATTGACGACACCCAGAAGATACTCTGCCTCCAGGCGGCCGGCCACGATAAGTCCTCCATGCTCAAGCACATCAAGCTCGGCCTGGATACGGGGGTCGTGGGGTGGGTGGCCCGCAACGGCCAGCCCGTGATGGTCAACGACGCTTCCCAGGACGGGCGCTTCGACCAGGAGGTGGACGAGGCCACCGGCTTCGTCACGAAGTCGATAATCGCCGCCCCGATGAAGCGGCGGCAGAAGGTTATCGGCGTCGTCGAGATGATAAACAGGGTGGACGGCAGCCCCTTCACCGACCGGGACCTGGGGCTCATCACCGAGTTCGCCTCGATGGAAGCGCTCACCCTGCTGGTATCCATGGCGGGGACGCTCATCAACAACTTCAAGCAGTGCCAGGCGCTGCAGGACGAGTACAAGAGCACCATCGAGACCCTGGTAACGGCGGCCGATGCCAAGGACCCCTACGCTCACGGCCATTCCCGCCGCGTCAGGGAGTACACCATGATGGCGGCCCGCTGCCTGAAGCTGACGCCGCAGGAATTGAAGCTCATCGAGTTCGGCGCCCTGCTGCACGACATCGGGAAAATCGGCATCGACGACCACATACTGCGCAAGGCCGGACCGCTCACCGCTGAGGAAGCGTATATCATCCGCAAGCATGCCCTCAAGGGCGCCAACATCGTCGGGGCCATTCCCAACCTGGAGAAGGCGACCGACCTTATTCTTTATCACCACGAGCGGTTTGACGGCAAGGGGTATCCTGAGGGGCTCAAGGGAGAGCAAATCCTGCTCGGCGCCCGCCTGATTGCCGTGGCCGACGCCTTCGACACCATGACCACCGACCATGCTTACCGCGATGCGCTGAGCACCGAGGAGGCCATCGGCGAGCTGATTGAATGCGGCGGGACGCAGTTCTGCCCCAAGTCGATTAAGGCCTTCGTCGCCGGGTTCCAGAAGCGCCAACAGAAACTGGCCGTCCGGGAACCCCGGCCGGGCGAGGAGCCCGTCGCGGCCTGGCCGGTCAGGGAAGAGATTAAGGAAGCCGGCGAGGACGAAGTCGACATTAAAGAGATGGAGAAGGAAGCCCGCCAGGCCACCCGGGAGGAGACGAAGCGGGAGGCTGAGGTGGCCAAGAAGGGCAGGGAGGCCGAAAAACTGGCGGACCGGGAAGACGGGCAGGCCTTCAGGGAAGAGGCGAAGCAGGAGGCCGAGGAGGCTAAGAGGGATAAAGAGGCCATGAAGCTGGCGGAGAAGGAAGCCCGGAAGGCCGCCAAGGAGCTGGCGAGGCAGGAAAGCGAGGATGCCAAGAGCGGCAAGAGCAACGGGAGGCATTTCCACGTCGCCGGCACCGAGCTTTACGAAGGTCCCGTGGAGCTGGGGATAACGCGCATCGAGAGCTTCCGGCAGATAAACCAGTTCCGCAAGAGCCTGCTGGCCGTCGAAAACCTGAGCATGGCATCAGACAGCTGGTCGGAGGAAGAGGGCTTCGTTATCATCGTCTCGGCACGGGAGCCAATGCCGCTGGGCCATATCCTTCGGGAAATGCCAGGCGTCGAGGAAGTCACCAGCAACGGCGAAAAAATCCTGGTGGCGTTCAAGGTCACCGAGGAAGCCGGACAGCTCCAGCTTTAACCCCGCCTTTACCCCCCACCGTAGAGCCCTTATTGCTTGACCAGCAGCAGGGGCGTATTCCCCCCGAGGAAGACCTTCTGGGCGACGCTGCCCAACGACCACAGGTTCACCGCCGTTTTGCCGCGGGTTGACATCGCCACGAGGTCGAAGGCCAGCTCGTCGGCGATATCGATGATTTCATCGGCCACGGAGCCGGCGCTGACTTTGTACCGCACGGCGATGTCCTCCCCGCCGAGGTGGTCGCACCAGTCCTGGAGGTACTTATCGACCTCCCCCTTGCGGTTGTTCTGCGCCGAGGCTATCTGGAGGAGGGTCAGCTCCATCTGGAGCTTGGCGGCCATCTCGCTGATGTAGGGGATGACCGCTTCGCTGCCGGGGGAGCCGTCCAGCGGCACGAGGGCCTTCTTGAGGATGCGTTTCTCCCGCATGTCCGAGCGTGTCTCCTTGGCGCGGATGAGCATCACTGGCTGGCTGATATCGGCCCGCACTATCTTGTCGGCGACGCTGCCCACCGCCCAGCGGTTGAGGCCGGACCGACCGTGGCTGGCCATGACGATCAGCTGGAAGGGCACCTTGCTGGCGTGCTCGATAATCGCCTCGGCGGGATTGCCGGTCCGGGTTACCGTCAGCACCTTGATTCCCTCGCCGCCCTCGTTGCCGATGTACTTCTGGGCGTGGTAGCGGGTGACCTCGGCGACCTTCATGAGGTAGGCATCGTACTTTTGCTGCTCGCTGACCTCGTCGGTAACCAGGACGGACAGCAGGCTGATATAGGAGTCCATCTTGGCCGCCAGCTCTTCCGCATAGGGCAGGGCCGCCTCGGCCAGCTTGGAACCGTCCAGCGGCACGATTATTCTTTCATACATCCGCCTCCCCCTTCTAATAATCATGATAAAGACCGCCCGCCGTCGGTGACAGCAGGCTAGCCAGTATTTTCGGTGGGTAATTCCCTGCAAAAGACGCGGCGGGGGGGAAGGGGGCGGCGGCAACGCCGCTATCTCAGGTCGCCCTTGATAATCTTGCCGGCGGGATTGCGCGGCAGGGCGTCCTGGAACTGGACGTATTTGGGGACCTTGTAGCGGGCCAGGTGCTGCTCGCAGAACTCCTGGATTTCCTCTTCGGTGGCCTTCTGGCCGGGGCGGAGCACCAGCACCGCCTTGACCTGCTCCCCGAAAACGGGGTCCGGCACGCCGACGACGGCCGCCTCGAGCACCGCGGGGTGGCGGTAGAGCACGTTCTCCACCTCCAGGCTGTAGATATTTTCCCCGCCCCGGATAATCATGTCCTTGAGGCGGTCGCAGATAAAGTAGTGGCCGTCTTCATTCACCAGGGCGACGTCCCCGGTATGCAGCCAGCCGTCTACGAGGGTCTCCCGCGTGGCTTCCGGGTTTTTCCAGTACCCCTTCATGACCTGGCAGCCCCTGATGAGGAGCTCCCCCGCTTTGCCGGGGGGCATCTCTTTCCCGTCAGCGCCGGCAATCATGGAATCGACTACCGGCAGGGGGAGGCCGGAGGAACCCGGCCGGCCCAGGGCTTCCTCGATGCTGGCCGTGGAGTGGGTCATACCGCAGGCCTCGGTGAGCCCGTAGCCGGGTTTGAGCTGGGCGCCGGGCAGCCTGGCGGCGCAGCACCGGAGCAGGTCGTCCGGGGTAGCCGCCCCTCCCGAGGCCATGACGCGCAGGGAGGCGAGGTCGTAATCACCGAACTCCGGGGCATTGAGCATGAGCCAGAGTATCGTCGGCACGGTGAACATGGCGGTTATTTTCTCGTCCTGGATAATCCTGAGGACATCGACCGTTTTATACTTCCTGACGAGTATGACGGGAACACCTTTATAGATGGCCGAGCACAGGTTCATGGCCAGGCCGGTGATGTGGAAAAGGGGCGCCACCACCAGCATGCGGGAATGCCCGGGGCGGAGGGCGCAGAGCTCGGCGGCGCTCATGGCGCTGGCGATGATGCCCTGGTGGGTCAGGAGCGCTCCCTTGGGCTTGCCCGTGGTGCCGGAGGTGTACATTAGCACCGCGGCATCGTCCTCGTTGACTGCGGCGGGCGGGGAGGGGTGCTCGGCCGGCTGGAGAAGCTCCGCAAAGGGAACGGCACCCGGCGGCGTATCGCCGGTAACCACGACCCCCTTGACGTTCTCGGCCCCCGAGGCGGCCCCGGCCATGAGGTCGTAAAACTCCGGGTCGGTAATCACCAGCGCGGCGCCGGAGTCCTGCACCTGGAAGGCCAGTTCCTCCCCTTTGAGGGCGGTGTTCAGGGACACCGTGACGGCCCCGAGATTAGCCAAAGCGAAGAGGCTAAGGGGAAACTCCACGCCGTTCCGCAGCATCAGGACCACCCTGTCTCCCCGTTTGATGCCGTGGCGGCGGTGGAGGGATGAAGCTAAATTACCGACCGCCTGGCCGATTTGCCCGTAGCTCATTTCGGTTTCCCCGTCAGCGAACCCCTGTTGCCGGGCGTGTCGCTTGACCGTGGCGTCGAGAAGCTGCCCCAGGTTTTGGGGTCGGCCGGCGTAGACCGGCTCGGTGTGCCCCTCCGGGGTAACCAGATTTTCAATCGTGTACTTCGTCGGTACTTTTTTTGTTGTCATACTATCTATTCCTGAATAACGGTTTTCTTTTTTCCACGAAGGCCTTCATGCCTTCTTTCTGGTCCTCGGTGGCGAAGCAGCGGGCGAAGTAGTTTTCATCAGAGTCCATGGCCGAAGCCAGGCTCATGCCGGCGCTGCTGTTCATGGCCTTCTTGGCGTAAGCCAGGGCGACGCTGCTCTTGGAGAGGAGCTTGGCCGCCAGTGCCCGGGCCTCGGTCATCAGGTTTTCCGGCGGTACGACCCGGTTGACCAGTCCCATTTCCAGGGCTTTATCGGCGCCGATGATATCGCCGGTGAAGACCAGCTCCCTGGCGCGGTGCGTCCCGATGATGCGGGGGAGCCGCTGCATGGCGCCGCCGCCGGGGATGACGCCTAGGTTTATCTCCGGCTGGCCGAAGCGGGCGTTTGACGAGGCGATAATCAGGTCGCAGGCCAGGGCCATCTCCCATCCGCCGCCGAGGGCAAAGCCGTTCACGGCGGCGATAACCGGCTTGGCGAGCGTGTGAACGCGGTCAACGGCGCGGCGGGCGACGGCGATGAACTCCTCCACCTCCACGGAGCTGCGGTCTTTCATATCGGCGATGTCCACGCCGGCGATAAAGGCCTTCTCCCCGGCGCCGGTGAGGATAACCACCCGCACGGCGGGGTCGTCCTCGATTTCCTGGAACAATTGATAAAGCTCGGTGAAAACGCCGATGTTGAGGGCGTTGAGCACCTCCGGCCGGTTGACGGTCACCGTGCCGATGCCATCCCCTTTGGTGTAAAGCAGGTTCTTGTGGGTCATGCCGACCTCCTGAAAAGCGGTAGCATTTCTCGTAAGCCGTGAATAGTATAGGATATTTACCCGTGCGCGGTAAAGGGCGCGGCGAGGACGATAAAAGATAAGGCCGGCGATTTTTTTAGCCGGGCACGCTTAATGGCTCGTTGTGCGGACGACCCGGCGTTGCTATAATGTCAGCGTGGGCAGGATGGAAAAACTGCGGGACGCATTCAAAATCGCCACCGGGGCGAGCTCGCGGCACAACCGCGCTTTGCGAGAGGTCCGGGACTGGGCGTCGACCGTCCGGAAGTTCATCACGATTTACGGCCTGGCCGAGGGTGATGACCTTGGCCAACTGCTGGGGAATATCGGCGACGCCAAGTTCGACCTTACCGCCATCGCTTACACGTCGCGTCCGGTGATAAAGAAGGCCAGGCGAATCATGGGCTTCGACGTCCCCGCGCTCATCAAGGCGCTGGTGGGGAACGTGGAGAGCATGAGGCTAATCCTGATAAGTCCGTCCCTGCAGGAAGAAAGGCTCAAACAGGCCATTTCCGGTCTTAATGCGTCATTCGAAAATCTGAACGAGGCTATCACCACCACCGGGTTCAGGTAGTCGGTCTTACCCGTGTGCCGAAGGTTATTACGCGTCAGGAGGAGTCAATGGACAGGGTAAAAGGAAAAGCGGCCATCGTTACCGGAGGGGCGTCCGGGATAGGGGAGGCGACGGCCAGGCTGCTGGCCGCCGAAGGAGCCGTGGTGGCCGTGGCGGATATCGACGACGATAACGGCCGGAGGGTGGTGAAGGAGATTCAGAGCTCCGGAGGCGCCGCCGATTTCTGGCACCTGGACGTTTCCAGCGAGGCCGAGGTGGCGGCGGTCTTTGCCGAGGTTTATAAAAAGTACGGTAAGCTTCATATTCTGGTCAACAATGCCGGCATCGCCGGCTATCCCAAGCCGACCCACGAGACGTCGGTCGGGGAGTGGGACAAGGTAATCAATACCAACCTCAAGGGTACGTTTCTCTGCGTCAAGTACGCCGTCCCCTATATAAAAAAGTCGGGCGGCGGCAGCGTGGTCAACCTTTCCTCCATCATGGGCATCATAGGCGGCGGCGACCCCGTTTACCATGCCTCCAAGGGCGGCGTGCGCGTCATGACCAAGTCGGACGCCACCGTCTACGCCCCGGACAATATCCGGTTCAACTCCGTGCACCCCGGCTTCATCGACACGCCGCTCTACCGGAAACTGGCCCAAAAGAGGTCGCCGGGGAAGGTCGAGGAGGAAATAAAAAGGACCGGCGCCGGCGTGCCGCTGGGCCGGGTGGGCAAGCCGGAGGACATCGCCCGGGGCATTCTCTTCCTGGCCTCGGACGAGTCGAGCTATATCACTGGCGCCGAGATGGTCATCGACGGCGGCTTCACGGTGTGGCCCGGGCCGGTAAGATAGGCCGGACCATAAAGTCTCTTCTATCTCTTTCCTCACAGGTCACGCCCGCTTTACGCGTGGGGCATTCCGTATTATCATGTTATTAGAGCCTGATTGCGGAAATCGGGCTGATTTTCCATGAAAACGATACTGAGACTGCTGGGTTTCGTGCGGCAGAGCTGGCACCTGCTGGTCTTCGCCTTTATCAGCGTTGTTATCGGCACCGGTTTCGGCATCGCCATTCCCCGCATGCTCGGCGACGGCATCGATACCGTGCTCGGCTCCGGGGACCGCAGCTTTATCATCATCGCGGCGGTGGTCGTCATCGCCGCCAGCGCGTTGCGGGGACTGGCCGGCTACGGGAACCGCTATTTCGCCGAGGTCGTCTCCCAGCGGGCCTCTTACCGGGTGAGGAACGCCCTCTACGAAAGGCTGCAGCGTCTGAGCTTCGCCTTCCATGACCGCTCCCAGACCGGGCAGCTGATGTCCCGCGCCACGGTGGACGTCGAGGCCATCCGCATGTTCTTCGCCCTGGGGATGCTGGGCATGGCCCAGGTGCTGTTCATGTTCCTCGGGGTGGCCTACATGCTGCTCTCCATCAACTGGCAGCTGGCGCTCTTCACCCTCTTCTTCGTCATACCGGTATCGACGCTGGCCGTCAGCTTCGGACGGAGCATCCGGCCCATCTGGATGAAGGTCCAGGTCCTGCTGGGCTTCATGGGCACCACCCTGGAGGAGAGCCTGGCCGGCGTCAGCGTGGTCAAGGCTTTCTCGCGCCAGCCGGAGGAGAGCCGCAAGTTCGCCGCCCAGGCGGCCGACCTCTACGATACTCAGATGAACGCCGCCAACCTGATGGCCTTCAGCATGCCCACCATGGTCTTTCTCATCAGCATCCCCACCGCCCTTATCCTGTGGTACGGCGGACGCCAGGTGGTGGCCGGCACCATGACCGTGGGCCAGGTCACCCAGTTCATTCTCTACCTGGGCCTGCTGATGATGCCGATACGCCGGCTGGGGTTCATGGTCAACATCTTCTCCCGCGCCATATCCGCCGGCCAGCGCATCCTGGAGGTGCTGGATACCGTGTCCACCGTCCGGGAGAAGCCGGGCGCCCTGGAGCTGGGCCGGGTAAAGGGACGGGTCGCGTTTGAGAACGTCAGCTTCAGCTATGATAATATCGGGCCGGCGCTGAAGGACGTCAGCTTCGAGGTGAAGCCGGGGCAGAAGGTGGCCCTGCTGGGCGGCTCGGGGAGTGGCAAGAGCACCGTGGCCAACCTGCTCGCCCGGTTCTATGACGTCAGCGGCGGCCGAATCACCGTGGACGGCGTGGACATCCGCGACGTCACCTTGGCGTCGCTGCGCAAGAGCGTCGTGGCGGCGCAGCAGGACGTTTTCCTGTTCTCCTCGACCATCCGCGATAACATCGCCTACGGCGCCGTGGATGCCACCATGGAGCAGATAATCGACGTGGCCAAAGCGGCCCACCTGCACGACTTCATACAGTCGCTCCCCGACGGCTACGACACCTGGGTGGGAGAGCGCGGCGATACCCTCTCCGGCGGGGAGAAGCAGCGGCTGGCCATCGCCCGCACGCTGCTGGTGGACCCCAGCGTTCTCATCCTGGACGACTCCACCGCCAGCGTGGACGCGGAGACGGAGAGGCTTATCCGCCAGGCCCTGAACAAGCTCATCAAGGGGCGGACCACTTTCATCATCACCCACCGCCTGCCCCTCATCAAGAACGCCGACCTCATCCTGATGTTCCGGGACGGCGAGCTGGTGGAGCGGGGTACCCACACCGCGCTGATGGCCGGGGACACCCTTTACAAGGAGCTTTACGAGTCACAGCTCCGGGTGGACCGGGACGACGGGGAGGGAGAGGACTAGATGTTCCACGGCGGCGGCATGGTCCATCATGACCACCGCGGCGGCGGTGCCTTCGACGCCGACGAGGTCCTGGGGAAGGTGTACGACAGCCAGGTCATGTCGCGGCTGCCGCGCTACCTGGCGCCGGTCAGGGCCTGGGTAAGCGTCGGGGCTGGCGGCATGATAGTGCGCTCCCTGGCCACCCTCGCCCTGCCTTACCTGGTGGGCACGGGTACCGACCACTTTATCCAGGGCGACCTCTCCGGCCTGAACATCGTCGCCATCGTCTTCGTGGCGGCGGCGCTGGCGATGTGGGGCGGGCAGTTCCTGGAAACGAGGTACCTTTCCTATGCCGGGCAGTCCATCATCCTGCGCATGCGCACCGAGATGTTCGACCACCTTCACCGGCTATCCATGAGCTTCTTCGACCGCAATAAAGTGGGCAAGCTCATGTCCCGCGTGCAGAATGACGTCCAGCAGCTCCAGGAGCTGGTTACCTCGGGCATCTTCGCCCTGCGGACCAGCCTGCTGACGCTGGTGGGCATTGCCATTATCATGATTACGATGAACCCCCGCCTGGCCCTGATTACGCTCATGGTGGTGCCGGTGATGGGGATTATCCTCTTCGTCTGGCAGAAATACGCCCGCCGGGCCTTCATCGGTATCCGCCGGGCCATCGCCACGGTCAACTCCCAGCTCCAGGAGGACATGGCCGGGGTGCGGGTGGTGCAGAGCCTCTCCCGTGAGGACGAGAACCTGGAGCAGTTCGACCAGGTCAACCGGGCGCACCTCAACGCCAACGTCACCGCCGTCCGGCTGGAGGCCCTGATGATGCCCACCGTTAACATCCTTACCGGCGTGGCCTTCGCCATCGTCATCATCGCCGGGGGCTACCAGGTGCTCAACAATGCCATGAGCGCCGGCGTCCTCCTCGCCTTTTTGCTCTACATCCAGCGCTTTTTCGACCCCGTCCTCGAGCTGGCGATGCAGTATACCTCGCTCCAGCGGGCGATGGCCTCCGGGGCACGTATCTTCGAGATGCTGGACATCGAGCCGGAAATTAAAGACCGGCCGGACGCCGTCGAGCTTCCCCCTATCCGGGGCGAGATAAGCTTCAAGCACGTCAGCTTCGGCTACGAGCCCGGCAAGGACATTCTCCACGATATCAACCTGACGGTCCGGCCGGGGGAGACGGTGGCCATCGTGGGGCAGACCGGCTCGGGGAAGAGCAGCTTGGTGAGCCTGGTGGCCCGCTTTTACGAGGTGGAAAGGGGCGAGGTGGCCGTGGACGGCCACGACGTCCGCACCGTGACACAGGCGTCGCTGAACCGGCAGATTGCCATCGTGCCGCAGGACCCCATCCTCTTTTCCGGCAGCATCGAGGAGAACATCCGCTACGGCCGGCTGGAGGCCACCCCCGAGGATATTGTGGAGGTGGCCAAAACAGTCGGCGCTCACAATTTTATAAGTCGTCTGGAGAAGGGCTACGCTACGCCGGCGGGGCAGCGGGGCGGCAATCTCAGCGCCGGCCAGCGCCAGCTCGTCTGCCTGGCCCGGGCCGTCCTGGCCGACCCGTGCATCCTGATACTGGACGAGGCCACGTCCAACGTGGACACCAGCACGGAGCGCATCATGCAGCGGGCGCTGCGCCGGCTGACCAGGGGCCGCACCTGCCTGACCATCGCCCACCGGCTCTCCACGGTCACCGGCACCGACCGCATCATCGTGCTGGAGCACGGGCGCATCGTGGAGGAAGGCTCGCACAAGGAGCTGCTGGAAAAACAGGGGCTCTACTACCGGATGTTCCAGACCCTCAGCGCGGGGGAGACGGTGGTCTAGGCGGGCTGACGTACTGGTAATACAGGTCACGGGCCTCCGCCTCATCCAGCGTGCCCTTGACGATGGCCCGGCCGTCCGGGAATACAAGAATCTCTTTATCGTCGATGCCGAAGCTAAGCATGTGGTCGTTGCCGCTGACCTCGCCGGACTTGCGGAGACGCGCCGCCAGCGCCTTCAGGTCTATTTTGCCGGCCCGGGTATCGACCACCTGTATCGAGCGGCTCTGCCCGCAGAGCGAGGTGGTCCGGACGTGGAACTTTTCCGCCAGGAACTCGTACTTGCCCCGGCAGGCGGGGCAGTCTGGGCGGCGCTCCAGGTGGAGCTTGTCGAACGTTCCCTTCCAGGCGTCGACGATGACGAGGTCGCGGTTGATTTCTTCCGGGTTGATGAGGAGCTTCATGGCCTCGGTGGCCTGCAGCGCGCCGATAACGGCCGGGACGGTCCCCAGGATGCCGGCCGTCTCGCAGGTGGGCGTAATGGCGGGGTCGGGCAGGGTGGGGCTGATGCAGCGCAGGCAGGGGGTCCGGCCCGGAACGATGGTCATGGTCATCCCCGTGGTGGCGATGGCGCCGCCGTAGACCCAGGGAATTTTGTGCTTGAGGGAGACGTCGTTGATGAGGAAGCGGGTGCCGGCATTGTCCAGCCCGTCCAGGATGACGTCGGCGCCGGAGCAGAGCTTTTCGATATTGGTGTAGTTGACGTCGGCGACGATGCCTTCGACCTCCACGTCGGAGTTGGCCTTCCGGAGGTGGGCTTCCGCCGCCACGGCCTTGGGCAGCCCGGCTTTAATATCTTCCTCGTCGAAGAGGACCTGCCGCTGGAGGTTGTGCTCCTCGATGAAATCGCGGTCGACGATGCGGACCTTACCCACCCCCGCCCGCACCAGCAGGGTGGCGATGTTGCTGCCGAGGGCCCCGCACCCGATAACCACCGCGCAGGAGGCGATGAGCTTCTGCTGTCCCTCCTCGCCGATGGACGGGAGCATCGTCTGCCGGGAATAGCGGTTTCTCAAGTGCCTGTCCATCATGCCACCGTTTCCTGTCCCGCCGCGGTTAAGGTTAGCCCTCGACGATATCGCCGGTGACCGGGTCGACCCTGATGCCCTTGGACTCCAGCCAGGCGATGCCGGCCACGATGTCCTTCTCCTCGCCTTCAAGCTCCAGCATCACCCAGCCCTTGGCCTCCGAGATATCGGCCTGGCGGATATTGGGCAGCAGGTTGAACTTAACGCCGAGGTGGAATATCAGGGGCTCTTTAATCTTCTCGGGCGGGAAGGTGAACATTACCTGTCTCTTCGCCATCGGCTCTTTCTCCTTCGCACATTATAATACACTCAGGCGGAAACGTTAAGCAGTTCCTCCACCGATTCTACCGTCGGTTTGACCGCCAGGGGCTTGACGATATCGGTGAGTATCTCCTGCGTCCGCGGGCCGGCGCCGGTAATGAAGGCCACGGTGAGCTGGTCGCGCTTGATGCTGCCGGCCGCGGCCAGCTTCTTCAGGGAGCCGATGACCACACCGCCGGCGGCCTCGGCGAAGATGCCCTCCGTCTCGGCCAGCAGCCTCACCCCGGCCAGGGCCTCCTCATCGGTGACGGTGCAGCCGCCCCCGCCCGTCTGCCGGGCCACCCGCAGCGCGTAGTAGCCGTCCGCCGGGTTGCCGATGGCAATCGACTTGACGATGGTTTCCGGGATGACCGGGTTGACGTGCATGCTGCCGGCGTTGAAGGCGTTGACGATGGGTGAGCTGCCGGCCGCCTGGGTGACGAACATGTGGGTATCCAACGACTCGATAAGCCCCAGCATGGCCAGCTCCTCCAGCCCCTTCCAGATACGGGTGAAGAGCAGGCCGGAAGCCGCCGGCGCCACGATACAGTCCGGGGCACGCCAGCCGAGCTGCTCCGCCACCTCGTAGCCCAGGGTCTTGCTGCCCTCGGCGTAGTAGGGCCGCAGGTTGATATTGATGAAGCCCCACTTGAACCTCTCGGTGAGCTGGCGGCAGAGTCGGTTGACGTCGTCGTAGCTGCCGTCCACGGTGAGCAGCACCGGGGTATAGACGGCCGCCCCCACCAGCTTGCCCGCCTCGGTGTCCGCCGGGACGAAGACGTAGGCCTTGAGGTTGGCCCGGGCGGCATGGGCGGCCACGCTGGCGGCCAGGTTCCCCGTGGAGGCGCAGGCGATAGCGTTGAAGCCGAACTCGACGGCCTTGGTGGCGGCCACGGACACCACCCTGTCCTTGAAGGAGAAGGT
>JBDRFW010000195.1:0-3137 GCA_043818415.1 Chloroflexota bacterium
TGCTACCGCTGCCCGGTGGGCTGCGGCGGGCACATGACGGCGGGCACCGGCGACTACAAGTACGAGGCGGGTGCCCACAAGCCGGAGTACGAGACGATGGCCATGTTCGGCAGCAACTGCCTCAACGAGAACCTCGATGCCATCATCAAGGCCAACGACATCTGCAACCGGCTCGGCCTCGATACTATCTCGGCGGGGGCCTGCATCGCCTTCGCCATCGAGTGCTACGAGAACGGCCTCATCACTAAAAAGGACACCGGCGGCATCGAGATGACCTGGGGCAACCACAAGGCCATCGTGGCCATGACGGAAAAGCTGGGCAACCGTGAGGGCTTCGGGGATATCCTGGCCGACGGCGTGAAAATCGCCGCGGAGAAAATCGGCAAAGACTCCGGAAAATATGCCATGCACCTCCAGGCACAGGAGGTGCCCGCCCACGACCCCAAGTACGGGTGGAAGTGGGCTATCTGCTACCGCATGGATGCCACCCCCGCCCGCCACACCCAGGGCGGCGGCATCAGTCCCCCCGGCCTGCCCCTGCCGGAACTCGACCCTAAAGCCGCGAGCGGCAAGGCCGCGCCGTACCGGATACTGAACGGCTTGAACCACGTCGTCAACGCCACCGGGCTCTGCCAGATTGTTTACGGGACCTACACCTCCATTGACGTACTCGTGGAGTTTATGAAGGCGGTCACCGGCTGGGATGTCACTCTCGACGAGCTGATAAAGACCGGGGAGAGAATCGCCACCCTGCGCCACGCCTTCAACCTCCGCGAAGGGCTGAACCCCCTCCGCTACGATATCCCCGGGCGGGTGGCCGGCCGGCCGCCGAAAAAGGAAGGCCCGCTGGCCGGGGTGACTCTCGACGAGGCGACCCTCGACCGCGAGCTCTGCGAGGAAATGGACTGGGACCCGGTGACCACGAAGCCGAGCAAAAAGAAGCTCCTGGAGCTGGGACTGGCGGAGGTCGCCGGGGAGCTCTGGCCTTAATACGATAGTAAAAAATAAAAACGGGAGGCAAGTCTATGGAACTGGGTCTGGAAGGTAAGATAGCCATGGTTACCGGGGCCGGCAGCCCGGTGGGGTTCGGGCGGGGCATCGCCCTCACGCTGGCCAGGTACGGGTGCGACGTCATCGTGAATGACGTGGACGAGGCGGCCGTCAGGAAGACGGCGGGGGAAATCGAGAAGCTGGGCCGCAAGTCCCTGGCCATTAAGGCCGACGTTACCAGGAAAGCCGAGGTCCAGGCCATGGTCAAGCAAGCCCTGGACAGGTTCGGCCGCATCGATATCCTGGTCAACAACGCCGGCCGGGCCACCAAGCCCACCCCCTTCTGGGAGACGCCGGAGGAGAACTGGGAAATCGTCATCAACCTCAATGTTTACGGGGTATTCCACTGCTCCAAGGCCGTTCTACCCCAGATGCTGGAGCGCAAATACGGCAAGATTATCAATATTGCCTCGGGGGCCGGCATCAGCGGCATGCCCCGCTGCGTCCATTACGGCGCCTCCAAGGCGGCCGTTATCGCCTTCACCAGGGGGCTGTCCCGGGAAGTAATCCGCTCCGGCATCAACGTCAACGCCGTGGCGCCCGGCATCGGCGATACCAACTTCCTGCGCACCGGCGGCTTCCCGGAGGGTGAACTGGAGCGCGCCGTGAGTTCCGTCCCCACCGGAAGGTCCACCACCCCGGACGACATCGGCAACCTGGTGGCCTACCTGGCCTCGGATATCTCCCGGCAGGTGGTCGGGCAGACCTACCTTATCGACGGCGGGCACATCTAGGGCGGCGCCGATGGCTATCTCAATACCGGAATTCGCGCGGCGCTATGCGGCCATCCGCGCCGGGATGGAGCACAACGGGCTGGACTGCCTCCTCGTTTACGGACTCGCCGACGATTTCAACCGCGGCAATATCCGCTACATCACCGGTCACGGCCGGGGCGGCTGCTGCGTCTTCCCCCGGGAGGGCGACCCCATTTTCCTCATGCCCCCGAACCAGTCGAAATCCCCCAAGCTGCCGAAAATAATGGCGGCCCGGGAGCTGCTTTACCTCCGGGAGACGACCGACCCCACCGGGCAGGTTGTTCAAGAGTTGGACCGCTTCGATAAAGGCAACCGGGTGGGCATCGTCGGCCTGAATTGTATCCCGGTGCCGGTGTACCTGGCCGTGAACGAGCGGTTCCCCGACCGGGTGACGGACGCCGTGGGGATATTCGAGAAGCTTCGCGTCGTCAAAAGCGAGGAGGAAATAGCCCTGCTGCGTAAGTCCGCCGCCATCGCCGACGACGTTTTTACAATGCTCATGAAGACCATCCGCGCTGATATGAGCGATTACCAGATCTACGGGCTGGTCAAGAGCACCATCTACGCCGCCGGCTGCGATTACTCCTTCGACCTCATTGATGCGTCCGGCTCGCATATGAACATGACCTTCTGGCCGACCGGCGAAAAGCTGAAGGCTAACAGCACCCTTTTCCTGGAGATTACCCCGGCCTACGGGGGCTACTACGCCCAGCTGCCGGTAACCCTGCCGGTCGTATCCTATCCGCCGGAGATAAAGAAGATGGTGAGCGTCTGGGAGCAGGCCAACCGGGAGGCACTTAAAATATTACAGCCGGGGACGAAGGTCTCCGACCTTTATAAGGTGATGATTGACACCGTGAAGGACAACGGCTATATCTCGCCGCTGCGACCCGGCCATGCCATCGGCCTGGACGCCCTCGACTTCTGGTCGATTACCCCCGACAACGAAGTCGTCCTCGAACCGGGCATGGTGCTGGCCGTCCACCCTTGCATCATGACGAAGCTCTGGGAGGAAGGTTGCGGCCTGGGCTATACCTACCTGATTACGGAAACGGGCGCGGAGCGGTTCAGCCAGGTGGAACTATCGCTGTTAAAGTAAGACTTGAAAATAATGACTTCCCGCAGTGCCGGAAAAAAGACCATCGAGGCCGGGCTGGCGATTATCGGGGGAGGCGGGGCCGGCCTTGCCGCCGCCCTGTCCGCCGCCGAAACGGACGCTAAGAAAATCGTCGTCCTGGAAAAGAGGGACAGGCCGGGCGGCGTCAGCGCCCTGGCCGGCGGACTCTTTGCCGCCGAAAGCCCCGTCCAGGTACGCCGCTGGGTGGATGCCGA
>JBDRFW010000196.1:0-4069 GCA_043818415.1 Chloroflexota bacterium
GGGGCCAGGCCAGGGTGTAGTCCGCCCCCAGCCCCTGGCTGCACATGGCGATGTACGCCCCGCCGTAGGCCTTGCGGGTAATCAGGGTAATCTTGGGCACGGTGGCCTCGGCGTAGCACCAGAGCAGCTTGGCGCCGTGCCGGATGATGCCTCCCCACTCCTGGTGGCTGCCGGGGAGAAAGCCGGGGACGTCGGCGATGGTCAGCAGGGGGATGTTGAAGGCGTCGCAAAAGCGGATGAACCGGGTGGCCTTGTCCGAGGCGTTGATGTCCAGGCAGCCGGCCAGGTAGCTCGGCTGGTTGGCGATGATGCCGACGACGTGCCCGTTGAGTCGGGCGAAGGCGGTAATCATGTTCTGGGCGAACTGCCGCGAAGGCTCCAGGAACTCGCCGTTGTCCACGATGGCCTTGATGACGTCCTTCATGTTGTAGCCCTTGCTGGCGTTTTCCGGCAGGATGTCGTTCAGGGCCGCCTCGGCGCGGTCGGGCGCATCGGTGGGGGCAACGTAGGGCGGCTTTTCCTCGTAGCTGGAAGGCAGGTAGCCCAGCAGGCTCTTGATTTCCGCGATGGCCTGCTCATCGCTGTCGCAGGCAAACTGGGTGACGCCGCTGCGGGTGCTGTGGGTGATGGCCCCGCCCAGCTCTTCGTTGCCGATTTCCTCCCCGGTGACGGACTTCACCACCGCCGGGCCGGTGATGAACATGTAGCTGGTCTTTTTCACCATGAACACGAAGTCGGTCATCGCCGGGGAGTAGACGGCGCCCCCCGCCGCCGGACCCATGATGGCCGATATCTGCGGGATAACCCCGGAAGCCCCGGAGTTGCGGAAGAAGATGTTGGCGTAGCCGTCCAGGGCGTTGATGCCCTCCTGGATGCGCGCCCCGCCGCTATCGATGAACCCCACCATCGGCACCTTCATCTTCATGGCCAGGTCCATGACGCGGCAGATTTTCCTGGCGTGCATCTCCCCCAGCGTGCCGCCCCGCGCGGTGAAGTCCTGGGCGTAAGCGCAGACGGTGCGGTCGTTCACCCTTCCGTAGCCGGTGACCACGCCGTCGGCGGGGATGGTCACCTTGTCCATGCTGAAGTTGGTGCTGCGGTGCTGCACAAGTAAGTCCATCTCCTGGAAGGTCCCTTTATCAAAGAAAAGGCCGAGCCTCTCCCGCGCCGTCAGCTTGCCGGAGTCGTGCTGTTTCTGGACAGCTTTATCGCCGCCGCCGGCCTTGAGCTCGGCTTCGAGTTTGGCCAGTTTCTCCAGTTCTTCTCTCAATTCAGTCTCACCTCGTCGGTAAAGGATAAAGCAAGTTTATGATAGCATACCGCCTGGGGACGGGCAAGGGACGAAAGCTGGGTTTCAGGCGGCTGCGGGGACCCGGCTGATTTTTAACAAGAGTGCGGTAACCATCCTGATGAAGGCCAGGGCCACCAGCAGAAATATCCCCGCCGAGAACCCCCCGGCCCAGTCCTTGATCGCGCCGACCGCCATTGGACCCAGGAAACCGCCCAGCTCGGCGATGCAGAAGTAGATGCCCGAGGCCGACCCCATGTATCTGGAGCCTACCTCCGGCAGGTCCATCAGTATGAGCACGGAGAGCGGCAGGGTGAAAGAGAAGGACGCTCCGAAAATAATCAGCACGAGATAAAGCCCGGCCCCGGACGCCCAGTTCAGGCCCACCAGTGCCCCGCCGGCAATCAGTGACGACAGGGCGATGGCGCGTCCCCGCAGGTGTGGCGGCACGACGCGCGGCAGGAAGATGACCGTGGGAATGCCCAGCCAGGTGGTCAGGGAGGCGGAGATACCCGCCGTCGACGGCGGCAGGCCGCTGGCCTCGAGAATCTTGGGCAGCCAGTCGTTGACGCCGTGGCCGATGGCGAAGGACATGAACCCCACGATGAGGATAAGCTGGACGTTGCGCAGGCTGATGATGCTCCGGAACACCTTGTTGATAGGGGTGCTTGCCACCGTCCCGGTATCGGTCGCTTTGACGTCCCGGGCCAGGAACCACCACAGCAGGGCCAGGGCCAGCGCCAGCCCGCCGAGGTAGACATATACGAGCCTCCAGTTGTAGCCGACCAGGGGCATCAGGACGCTGTTAGTACCTGAGACGGTCAGGGCGCCGCCTATCCAGACCCCCGTCATGTAGATGCCCACCGCTGTCCCCCGCCCCCGGCCCTGGAACCACAGGGAAATGGTCTTGGGGGCGCCGATGGATATCATCGGGCCGCCCAGGCCGAAGAGCGCGACGCAGGCGAACATCGTGGCAAAGTCCGTAGCGAAGAATCGAAGACCGGCCGAGAGTGCGATGAACAGCACGCCGACAAATATCGACCGGCGGATGCCCCACTTGTCCAGGATGGCCCCGGCCACCGTCGAGACGATGACGTAGGTCAGCGGCCAGGCGCCCAGGATGATTCCCATCTGGGAATAGGAGATATCGAGGTCGGCCAGTATCGGGGTGACGAGCGGCCCCACCGAGAACCCCACCGCCCCGAAGACGCAGTACAGCAGCCATACCATCCCCAGCATGAGCCAGCGGTACGGGCTCTCGTGAGGCGGGCGCTCCTGTCCCGCGGTCCCGGTTTTACCTGGCAAATCGGGGCTTGTCATCAAGGATGTCTTTCAAAGGTGAATTGTAACCTTTCAGAGCGGGGCTTGTAAAGGAAAAGCGCCGGTAGCATCGTCATACTTCAAGGTGCTAGAATAAGTCCGGGGGGAATACCCCGACCGAACATGGAAAAGACTTTACCGGCTACCCGCTGCGGTAATACCGAGTTCCGCTGGGGCGAAAAGACCTACGTCATGGGGGTCGTCAACCTCAGCCCGGACTCCTTTTCCGGCGACGGCCTGGGTGATGACATCGCGGCGACGGTGGCACAGGCCCAGCGCATGGTGGCCGAGGGCGCCGATATCATCGACGTCGGCGGGGAGTCCACCCGTCCCGGCACCGCGCCCCTGGTCGCGACAGATTTTGATGAAGAGCTGCGGCTGGTCATCCCGGCCATCGAGCGGCTCGTTGCCGAGATACCCGTGCCCATCAGCATCGATACGTACAAGTCCGGCGTGGCCAGTCGGGCCGTGGCGGCCGGCGCCAGCCTGATTAACGATATCTGGGGCCTCAAGCGCGACCCCGGGATAGCGCGGGTGGCCGCCGCCACGGGCGTGCCCGTCATCCTCATGGCCAACCAGCGGGACGCCCCCCCGAAGGTCGGCATCATGGCCAGGGTGCTTTCCGACCTCGCCGCGGGCATCAAAATCGCCGAGGAAGCCGGGGTACCTCCCGGGGATATCATCGTCGACCCCGGTATCGGCTTCGGTAAGACCCTGGAGCAGAACCTGGAGCTGGTGAACCGGCTCGCCGAGCTGAAACAGCTGGGCAAGCCCATCCTGCTGGGCACCTCGCGCAAGGTGATGATTGGCACGGTGCTAAACCTGCCGCCGGACCGGCGCCTCGAGGGGAACCTGGCGGTAACGGCCATCGGCATCGCCAACGGCGCCGACATGGTAAGGGTCCATGACGTCCGCCCGACGGTGCTGGTCTGCCGCATGAGTGACGCCGTCATCAGGAGGGGGACGGTCGGTGACTGACGCGGTGACGGCCTACCTGGGCATCGGCTCCAACCTGGGCAACCGCCAGGAGAACCTGGAGAGGGCGCTGGGACTGCTGGCGCAGCGGATGCGGCTGGGCAGGATATCATCGATATATGATACCGAGCCGCTGGGCGATACCGGCCAGCCCCGTTTCCTCAACATGGCCGTCCAGGTCTTCACCCATCTGGCCCCGGAGGGCCTGCTGGCTTTGGCCAAGGGCATCGAGACCAAGATGGGGCGCGCCGGCAGGTCCGGCCAGCCCCGCCCCATCGATATCGATATCCTCATCTACGGCGATAAGGTTATGCAGACGCCCGGGCTGACGATTCCCCACCCACACATGACGGAGAGGTCCTTCGTTCTGGTGCCCCTGGCCGAGGTTGCCCCCGACCTCCGCCACCCGGTCAGCGGTAAGACGATGAAAGAGTTGAAAAAGGCGGTTAAGGAGGTACAGGGCGTCTTCAAGTGGGAGGCCTCCGA
>JBDRFW010000197.1:0-7337 GCA_043818415.1 Chloroflexota bacterium
CTTTATGGACGATACCAGCGCGGAGTACTACCACTACACCATACCCGACGCGTACCTGACCAGCCTGTTCAAGATGAGGTTTTACCTGGCGGACATGAGCGGCTCCAGCGAATACGCCTATATCGATAACTTCGCCGTGGCGCAAATCACCGGCACTGCCGATACTTCCGTTATCTTCAAGATGGACGGGACCCAGGTCTACCTGGACGGCAACGGGGACCCGCAGCAGGGCGCCCAGCCGATAACCGCCTCCAAGGCATCGGTTATTGGCAATAAGAACCGCGGCAACTACTCTTACGCCAGCTTCCTGGACGTCTCCAAGCTGGTCAGGGAGTACTCGGATGAAGGCGACCACGAGCAGCCTACCGGCAACGCGGATTACACCGTGGGGTCGGTCAGCGCCGATACCGGCGAATACTGGTCCTACGCGGGCTGGTCCCTCATTATCGTCTTCTACAGCCCGGAGACGGCGGGGCACCAGCTCTACCTCTACGATACCTTCGCCTTCAGCGGCGGTAACGAGAACCTCGACTTCGACTATGATGGCCAGCCGGGCGGCACGATTACCGACTTCCTGGTCCCGGAGCCCATCCAAGGGGAGACGAGCGCGGCCAAGCTGACCGTCTTCGTGGGCGAGGGTGACGAGCAATACAGCGGCGACTACCTGAATTTTAACGGCACCAACCTATCGGACGGCTTCAGCACCAATAACGTGTGGAACGGGCGGTCTATCGGCATGAGCGAGGACGGCGTGGACGTCGACACTTTCAACGTCACCTGGGCCAGCGGACTGCTGACTTCAGGCGATACGACGGCGCAACTGAACCTGCCCAGCGGCACGGACAACTGGAACCTGGTATACATCATCCTGTCCCTGCGCTCCGAGACCCACACCGGCGGCACCACACACTACTTTATCCGCAGCAGCTAGGGCTACCGCTCAGGAGCCGCGCTTTTCATCCAGCTCGTAGAGCTTCTCGACGACGAACTGAACGTACTGGTGGCATTTCGCGTCGAAGAGCCCCTCGTCCCGGGCCCGGTCCCTAGCCGCGGCATCGGAAAGGTCCACGCCGACGAGGTCAAAGCAGTTGATGGCGCCGTACTTTTCCTGGAAACTCCCCACGAGTTCGCCGGTCTCGTTGCTGGCGGCATCCAGCTCCGGCCCGGCCTGCTTCCGGTCGGCTATCGGGCCGCGGTGACGCAGCCCCAGGCACACCCCCGCCGAGGCCAGGGCGCCGCAGGTCCCCTGCTGCCGGCCGGCGATACCGCCCCGAAAAGCGGCGCTGGCCCAGAGAAAGTCCTCGTTGCCGAGGTCATAAGCTTCCCACATAACTTGCAGGACGGACGGCCCTCAGTGGTAGCCCCGGCGCATATACTCCAGGACTTTACTTTTGGCCTCCTCGAGCGGCATCTTGATGGTCATGGCTAAGCCCTCCTTTATACAGCGCTGGTACGGAACCTCCAGACGGCGATGACACCGAAAATTACAGTGAAAACGGCCAGGGCCAGCATGTCCGGCACGGCGGCGGAGAAATCAGCGCCGAAGACCATCACCTTGTTAAACCCTTCGTTGGCCCAGGCGTGGGGGGTGATTTTAGCGATGTTTTGAAGCCATTGCGGGTAAAGGAATGACGGCCACCAGCACCCGCCCAGGGGGGCCATCACCAGCGCGGTGATAACCGCCAGCGAGCCGGCGCTGCGCTGTGTCCGGGCCAGGGTGGCCAGCATCACGGAAAAGGCCGCCGACATGATGACCATCAGGAAGGACAGGATGAAAACTGCCGCCGGCGCCAGCCCGAGGTCCACCCTGAAGGCCAGGATACCCAGCGTCCAGAAGATAACTATCTGGACCAGTCCCCGGATAGCGGTGCCGGTAAAGACGCCCCCCAGGATGGACTCCCGCCGGACGGAGGTAGCCAGCAGGCGCTCCAGGGTATGGTTCTGGCGCTCGCGGACGATGGCCTCGGCCGCGACCGCAGCGGCGAAGAAGACGAACATCACGAGGTAGCCGGGGATGACGAAGTTGGCCAGATTTTCCGCCTCCACCTCCCCGACCTTCTGCGTGGCGAAGCCGATGAAGGCCGTTTCTCCCCCACCGGCACCCCCCGCCATGAGCCGGTCCATTATCGACTGGACGGCCCGGGCGATGCTGGCTTCATCCGGGAGAATTACGCCGCCCTGGACCATGAGGGTAATGCTGGCCTCGACGATGATGCTGTCGGCGCCCACCTCCGCCGCGATGGCGCCGGCCAGCCCGTTGAGGGCGGCCCGGTAGTTGATGTTGCCGGCATTGGCGACCACCTCGAGCCGGGTGCCGGAACCGGTCGATAGCTTTTCCGTAAAATCGGCCGGGAAGGCGATAAACCCGGGCAGCTCCTCGGCCTCGACGGCGCGGCGGGCTTCATCGTAGTCCTTATCCCAGACCATCTTCGGCTGCCCGGGCGTCATTTGAGACTCGTCGGCCGTCGTCATGGCACCGATTATCCGGTGGCTCAGCCCGCCGGCCGGCTCGCGGGTGACCAGGTGCAGCTCCAGCCTTTGGTCCTCACCGCCGATGCCGCCGAGGAGGAAGTTGAACATGATGATGAAGATAAAGGGGAAAACGATGAAAAAGAAAACCGCAGCGCGGTCCCTGACGAAGATTTTCAGGTCCTTCACGGCGATGAGCCAGATATGAGTGAGCTGTGGCATGGCTTATTTACCCCCGGGCACCGCCTTGAAGATGAGCCGGCTGATAACCAGCCCCACCACGGCGACGCCGGCCAACACCGCCAGCTGAAAGACGGTATCCCCCAGCGTGCCGCTACCGGCGATGATAGTGCCGAGGGCCTCCCGGCCATAAGTGATAATGGATATCTTGCCGATGGTATCCAGTACCGAGCCTTCCGCGACCTGGAAAAACGTGCCGCCGAGCATCACCATGGTCATGGTAAAGACGACGCCGATCCAGGCGGCGCCGTCCTCGCTGCGGGCGACAGAGGCGATTATCAGTCCCAGGGCGGCGGCCGCCGCCGCGAAGACGAAGGCTACCACCAGGGCCGCCAGGAACGAAACGGGCGTGAAAAGCCGGAAAACGATATAGGACAGCCCCAGCAGGATGAAGGTCTGGATAAAGCCCCGGAGGACACTTGACATAAACTTACCGAAATAAAGCTCGCCGACGCTGAGGCGCGTGGTGAGGAGACGCTCCAGCGTGCCCCGCTTGCGTTCTTCAACAATCACCCGGGCGCTGAGCGTCAGGGAGAAGAGGACGTACATGACCACGATACCCGGCAGGAACTGGTTGATGAAGTCCGGGCTGCCGCCCACCACCTCCTCCGCCACCGCCACCGTGGGCTGCCGGCGCTCCCGGTCCAGGAACTCCTGCACGGTTATCGCGATGCGGTCGGCGGGGACGGCCGCTCCTGCCAGGCTGGCCGCTACCTGGCGGCGTACCTGGAACTCCCGGTCGATGTCCCCGGCCACGCCGCGGATGATGCCGGCGAGAATCTGGCCCTCCTGCCCGCCGTTGCCGCGCTGCCGGAAGACCAGCTGCGCCGGCTCCCCGGCCGCCAGCGCCCCGGAAAAACCGGCGGGGATGTACAGCACCATCTGGAGGTCCGACCTTTCCAGCTTGGTATCCGCCTGCGCCGCGGTCAACCTGTCGATGTCAATGCCGGGTACGGCGTCGAGCTGCGCCACGAGTCGTTCGGCATAGGGCCCGCCGTCTTCGTCCACGATGGGGGGCGGTGGCTTCGAACAGGGTGTGCCCGCCGAAGGCGCCGTACATCAGGGCGAAGGTAACAATGGGCAGGAGCATTCCGAAAGCGAGGTCCCCCTTGTCCCTGATGGCAAGACGGACCTCGTTGAGGGCGACGTATAACGCTCTTTTCATCGTCCGGGCTAATCGCGCAGGCTGCGGCCGGTGAGTTTCAGGAAGACGTCTTCCAGAGTGACCTGGTCCGGCGACCCTATCTGGGACTTGAGCTTGCGCGGCGTATCCAGCGTGATTATCTGGCCGGCGTCCATGATGGCGACGCGCTTGCAGAGGCGGTCGGCCTCTTCCATGTAGTGGGTGGTGTAGAGGACGGTCATACCGCGGTCGCGCAGGCCCCTAATGGTCTCGTAGATATTGTTGCGCGACTGCGGGTCGATACCCACCGTGGGCTCATCGAGGAAGAGGAGCCGGGGGGTCCCCATCAGGGCGATGGCCAGGTTGATGCGCCGCTTCATGCCCCCGGAGAACTTGGACACCCGACCCCTGGCCCGTTCCACCAGCCCCATCAGCTCCAGGTGCTGCATCGCCTGGGCATGGGCTTCCTGGCTGTTCAGCCCCGCCATCCGCCCGAAAAACACCATGTTGTCCAGGGCGGAGAGGTCCTCGTAAAGGGCCAGCTCCTGGGGGCAGACCCCGATGATGTTGCGGACGGCCTCCGGCTCTTTATGGATGGAGTGCCCGCCGATGACGACATCGCCGCTGTCCGGCTCGAGGACGGTGGAGAGCATCCGTATCGTCGTCGTCTTGCCGGCGCCGTTGGGGCCGAGCAGCCCGAAGATTTCGCCCTTTTCAATGGCAAAGGAAACGCCGTTGACGGCCTTGTACTCGTTGAAACTCTTGTGAAGGTCTTTGACGACGAGAAATTCCTCAGCCATAGACTCGCTCCCGCTTTCCCGCTAGATGACGGGGGGAAATGACGTTCGGCCTATTATATAACCTGCGGGTTACACGGCACAAGGTAAACGCACCCCCTGAAAATAGCGAAGCCCCCGGCATCCCGGGGGCCCCGCCGACAACTCAGGTTTTACTCTATTTCACGGGTAGAGCACTTTGGCCACGTCGTCCAGGCCGAGTTCCAGCAGCTTCTTCTTGCTGGGCTTGCCGGTATGGCGGTCCCAGTCCCGGGCGGCCATATACTCGTTATAGAGGTCGTCTTCTGTGAGGGTTATCCCCTTACGCGGGCCCACCTTCTTGGGCGGTTTACCCAGCATTCTTTCCGGGTACTTCCATGGAGTCTTGAGGCCCTCCCGTATATTGAAGGCCTGCCGGATATTCTCGATGCGCTCCCCGGTCTTGAGCAGCTCTTCCTTGGTAAGGTCCCAGCCGGTGATGGTCCGCAGCGCCTCGATAAGGTAGTCGCCGTGGCCGTACCCGTCGCCGAAGACAATCATGCATATACCGGCGGAGTTGTATATCTGGGTAAAGTCGCTGCCGTACTTATGCGGCGCGCCCCGCCCTTTGAAAGAATTGCGGTCGAACTCGGGCATGACGCCCTCCGGGAAAGGCCCTTCGGCGCCCTGGGTGTGGCGGCCGGGGGTCGGTTCCGCGCCGTAGGCGATGGCAAAGTGTGGGCCGCCCCGGGAATCGTGGGCCGGGACTTCCTGCCCGCCGATGTGCATGGCGTATTTCTCGGAGCCCTTGCCGATTTTCTCGGCGGCCTTCTTGACACCGTCGGCCAGGATATCACCGAAGCCCTCGCGTTTGGCCAGCTTCTCAGTCATGGCGATAATGGACTTGTGGTTGCCCCAGGTCATCTCGATGCCATCCGTGTCTTTCCTGGTGATAATGCCGTTTTCATAGCACTCGATGGCGAAGGCGATGCACGCTCCCGCCGAAATGGTATCCAGCCCGTAGCGATTGCAGATATCGTTAGCCTTGATAATGGATTCCAGGTTATCGTTATCCAGGTTACTGCCGAACATGGCCAGGGTCTCGTACTCCGGCTTGTGGGCGCCGGCCTCGTACTCGTATTCGCCGGCAGGTCCCTTCATAATCCCGCCGCAGGCGATGGGACAGCGCCAGCAGGCATATTTCTTTTCCTGCCGGGCGAAAACCGCTTCGCCGGCGAGATTGGGGTAGGTGGGCATATCGATGCCGGCCACCCCACCCCAGTTCCTGGTGGGAGCGTCATCAGACTCACAGGACATGTTGAAGAGTCCCGGCGTGCCGAACTGACTGATAAAACCGAACCGGGGGCCCAGGTTGGCCATGTGTTTTTTCCTCATCTCGGCGGCAGCCTTGGCATCGGCCACGGGCACCTTCATGTTGCCCCTGACGGCGATGGCCTTGAGTTTCTTGGAGCCCATCACCGCGCCCAGCCCGGAGCGGCCGGCTGCCCGGCCCTTGTTGTTCATGACGGCGGAGATGAGGGCGAGCTTTTCCCCGGAAGGCCCGATGCAGGCCACTTCCACGTCTTTACCCAGGTCTTCCCGGAGGATGTCCTGCACCTCAAAGGAGTCCTTGCCCCAGAGCTTGGAGGCGTCTTTAATCTCCGCCTTGCCGTTATCGATGAAGAGATAAACGGGCTTGTCCGATTTCCCGGTGAAGAAGACCGCGTCGTAGCCGGCGAACCTCAGGTAAGGGCCGACGTTGTTGCCGGAGTTGGCATCGCCCCAGCCGCCGGTCAGCGGTGACTTGCCGACCATGACGTAGCGGGAGCCGCCGAGGGCATCGGTGCCGGTGAGGACGCCGGTGGTGATGCCGAGGATAGCCTCCGGCCCGAGGGGGTCGACGCCGGGCTTCTGGCGGCTGAAGAGAATCCTGGCGCCCAGGCCGTAGCCCCCGAGGAAGTCACGGCATATCTTCTCGTCGAGCGCCTCTTCCCTTATCTCCTTCTTGGAAAGGTCCACCCAGAGTAACTTGCCCATAAAACCGTGCGCCATAGTTTACCTCCTTGTATAGCAAAGCTAAGTTGTATCCGGACGGAAGGCGTCCGGAACTGGCCGTTTCAGCCATCAAGTTATATTACACCCAAGATTTTTTAATGTCAAACAGACTCTTAAAATGACGATAAGCGGGAAAAATTGACGTTATATCGGCTGAGATGTAAAATCAGTCCTAGCCATACCGTACCACCCGGGAGGCAGTTTTGGCCAAAAGCAAGATATTCAAAAGCTGCGCTGAGGCCGTCGCCGATATCTTCGACGGGGCTTCCGTCATGGTCGGCGGCTTCGGCTCCTTCGGCGGCCTGCCGATAAACCTCATCTTGGCCCTGGCCGACCAGGGCGCCAGAGACCTCACCCTCATCGCCAACATGGGCGGGGTCGGCTTCGAGCTGAGCCACCGCATCAAGCCGGGCGGCTACCAGGACTCCGGCATTCTCTTCGAGAACGGCCAGGTCAAGAAATTCATCGGGTCGGTACCGGCCCTGGGCGGCATGCCCCCCACCTCCCCACTGGAGCGACTTCACCAGGAAGGAAAGCTGGAGGTGGAGACGGTGCCGCAGGGCACGCTGGCGGAGAGGATAAGGTGCGCCGCGGGCGGCCTGGGGGGTTTCTTCACCCCGGTGGGGGTGGGCACGGTGGTGGCGGAGGGCAAGGAGAGCCGGGTCATCGACGGGCGGGAGTACCTCCTGGAGCGG
>JBDRFW010000198.1:0-2198 GCA_043818415.1 Chloroflexota bacterium
CGGGGCTGGTGCCGGGGTCTCAGGCTGGGGCTGGTGCTCGTACGATGCCTCCCGGCTGATGGCGCATATTATCGCGGGGGAAAGGGGATGGGACATGCATCGGTGGTCATCAGGCTCCGCCGCCGATATGCTGGCCAATACCAGACTAATCGTCCTGTGGGGCTGCGACCCGACAGTGGGACACCAGGGACCAGCCCACCAGTTCGCCTGGTTTATCAAACTGGCACGGGAAAGAGGCAAGCCGGTTATCATTATCGACCCCAGGTACAGCAACGCCGCAGGGACACTGGCAGACCAGTGGATACCGATAAAGCCGGGCACGGACTGTGCCATGTTTATGGCCATGGCTTACGTCCTGTTCCGGGAGGACTCGTGGGACAGGGAATTCGTTGAAAGGTACGTGGAGCCGGCAGGCTTCCGGAAATGGCGAGACTACGTTCTTGGCGCTGAAGACGGCATTGAGAAGAGCCCGGAGTGGGCGGAGGCTAGATGTGCCGTTCCGGCGGAGACCATCCGGGAACTGACCAGGCTGGTATGGAGAATGAGGCCCGCCTGGCTCTGGTCGCACTGGAGCGTGAGCCGTAAGAGCGATGGCGAGCACGAAGTGGGTGCCTTTGCCGCCCTCCAGGCGATGCTGGGTAGCTGGGGGACGCCCGGGGCCGGCCCGGCGATGCATCCCGGCTCTTTCCGCCTGCTCCCGGTGAAAGAATTTAGCCCCGTCATGGGACCGCCGGGAGACTATGAGGTGCCCATGCTATACCGCAGTCACTACTGGGCCGAAGCGGTCCTCCTGCTGGACAAGGTCAGAAGCGGGGAACTCAGCGAAAAGGACTACATGAGGATGGTGGGGTGGAAGGCGGACGAGAAGTACCTCAAGGACTTTAATCCCAAATGTATCTTCCAGGCCGGTGGTGGCAAGCCGCACGCCACCAACTTTGTCGTCATGTGCTGTAACTCGTCGAACAACCAGGTCAAAGCCCTGGAAAGAATGGAGTTCGTGGTTACCATGCACAGTGTCATGAATTCGTCCACGCAGTATGCCGATATTATTCTGCCCGCCAGAGACTGGATGTGGGAGGAGAAGGCTATCACCAGGAGCGCCGGCTACGGCACCTTTGAGTGCATAAACTACTGCCCTGAGGTAGTCCCGCCGGCGGGTGAGTCAAAATCATATGCCTGGGCATTTTTAAAGATTGCCGAGAAACTCGGCATAGACCCCAAGACACTATATAGTTACTATACCACCGATGAAAACTGGGAACAAGACTGGGAAAGGTGCTATAAAGATGTCTACCGGGAAGTTGAGAAATACTACCAGAAGAAGGGCATCAATGTCCCTTCCTGGGAGGAATTCACCAGCGGCCAATTTATCAACTGCGATGAACTGGAGGAGAAACCTTTACCGGCTGGGACGAGCAGGTAAAGGAGGGCAAGCCCTTCCAGACGGAGTCGGGCAAGATAGAGCTTTACTCCAGATATATCGACGATGAGGCCAACCGGGGCAAGGGCCAGCATTACGATTTTTCCGGCCGCCCTTATGATAACCTGCCGTCTGACTGGGGCGACCTGAAACCTTCCCCGGTCTACCGGGCGATGCCCAGGGGGATGGATGACCCGCTGACCGGGCAGTACCCTCTATTTTTGCTGACATCACATTCCAGGTACCGCGTGCACTATCTTTTCTGGGAGCATTCCTGGCTAAGAGACCACGTTTACCGCCACAGGGTCTGGATAAATGCCGCCGATGCCACCGCCAGGGGCATTAAGGACAATGACATGATTACGGTCTATAACGACCGGGGCAGGGTGGTCATGCCAGCTTATGTTACCCAGAGAATGATGCCGGGGACAGTCCTGATACATGCGGGCGGAAAAGCCGTTCTTGACGAATCGGGGGTTGACTTTGGCGCCTCGCCGTCAACATTGCTCGGCGGTGAGTTCGATAGCTGTCTTACCGCCGCCAGGGCGACCAATCTCGTCCAGGTAGAGAAATACACGGGAGGACATCCATGACACAATACGGGTTTTTCATAGATGTAAGCCGTTGCACCGGCTGCAACGCCTGTGTCATTGCCTGCAAGCAATGGCATGATTTACCCCCGGGCCCCATTAAGTGGCTGCGCGTCTACCAATGGGAAAAGGGTTCTTTCCCTAATATTGACCTCCGAGTACTGCCCATAATGTGCCTCCACTGTGAG
>JBDRFW010000199.1:0-7375 GCA_043818415.1 Chloroflexota bacterium
GGACGACCTTACCTGGCGGCGGACCACGGTCAGCGGCAAAGAGAACCACCTCTGGCTCGTTACCGCCACGGACTTCCACGGGGACTACCGTAAATACTGCCGGGAGCGGCGCGACCGCCTGGAGGCCGCCGCGGCGCGGCCACCCTACCCCACCGGGGAGTTGCGGCTGGCCTACATCGGCGTGCCGGCGGTCTATGCCGGGGAGCTCTACGACTACCTGGAAAAGCACGGCGCCAGGGTGGTCTTCAACGAGGTACAGCGCCAGTTCGCCATGCCGGAGCCGGGCGCCGACCTCGCTAGCCAGTATTCAAACTACACTTATCCCTACTCCATCCAGGACCGGCTAAAGGATATCAAGGCCGAGCTGCCGCGCCGGAACATCGACGGGGTCATCCACTACGTTCAGGCCTTCTGTCACCGCGGCATCGGTGATATCGTCTTCCGGGAGGCCGTCGGCCGGCCCCTGCTGACCCTGGAAGGCAACGATGACTTCTTCCTGAACAGCCACGTCAAGACCAGGATTGAGGCCTTCCTCGACATGCTGGAGAGGAGCCCTCATACCTTAAAACAAAAAGCATCATTGAGGAGGTTGTAAATGAAGACAAGGATAGGTATCAACGGCTTCGGCCGCATCGGCCGGTTGACCCTCCGGGCCCTGCTGAAAAACCACAAAGACAATCTGGAGGTGGTGGCCGTCAACGACCTGGCCGATACCAGGACCAACGCCCACCTGCTGAAGTGGGACAGCGTCTTCGGCCGGTATCCCGGCGAGGTATCCGCTAAAGATAACGCCATCGTCGTCGACGGGCAGGAGATTAAGGTAGTCCAGGAGCGCGACCCCGCCGCCATCGCCTGGAAGGCCTTCGGCGTGGACATCGTCATCGAATCGACCGGCCTCTTCACGGACGCCACCAGGGCCGCCGCCCACCTCAAGGGCGGGGCCAAAAAGGTCATCATCTCCGCCCCCGCCAAGAACGAGGACGCCACTATCGTCCTGGGCGTCAACGAGGACACCTACGACCCCAGGAAGCACCACGTCGTCTCCAACGCTTCCTGCACCACCAACGGCATCGCCCCGGCGGTCAAGGTGCTGCACGATAGCTTCGGTGTCAGCAAGGGCCTGATGACCACCATCCACTCCTACACCAACGACCAGGTGGTGCTGGACACCTTCCACAAGGACATCCGCCGGGCGCGCGCCGCCGGCCTCAACATGATACCCACCACCACCGGCGCCGCCAAGGCCGTGACCCAGGTTATCCCCGCCCTGAAGGGACGGATTCACGGCCTGGCCTTCCGCGTGCCCACCCCGACCGTCTCCGTCATCGACTTCGTGGCCGACCTGGAGAAAGATGTCACCGTGGAACAGGTCAACGCGGCCCTCAAGGCCGCCGCGGCGGGACCGCTCAAGGGCATCCTGGAGTACTGCGAGGAGGAGCTGGTCAGCCTGGACTTCAAGGGCAATTCTCACAGCTCCATCATCGATGCGCCGAGCACCATGGTCATCGGGGGGAACATGGTCAAGATACTGGCCTGGTACGATAACGAGTGGGGCTACAGCTGCCGCCTCGGCGACCTGGCCGTTTACATGGCCTCCCGGGGATTGTAAGGTAAACTGACCCGGATAGACTTTATCATTTTGGGGTTGTTTTTATCACCCAAAAGAATACCGTACCTAAGTACCGATTGACATCCTATTGCGGAATTGCGTAAAATAGGAAAACACCGGAAAAGGTGAGTCATGAAATTAGTTGTTGTTGGTTTCGGACAGTGCGGCGGCCGAATCGCCGACGAATTTGCCCGCCTTAACGGAAGAGCCCACGGCCTGCGCGGGCTGGATATTATTACCGGGGCCTACGCCGTCAACACCGACCGCGCCGACCTCAGCGGGCTGAATACCATCAAGTCCGATTACGAGCACCGTATTCTCATCGGCAACCGTAAGACCGGCGGCCACGGCGTCGGGAAAATCAACGAGCTGGGCGCCGAGATAGCCCGCGAGGACGCCGACAAGGTCATTGAGACGGTACGGAACGCCAAGCATTTCCAGGAAACGGACGCCTTCCTGCTCTGCGCCGGGGCGGCCGGCGGCACCGGCTCCGGGGCGATTTCCGTGCTGACGCAGCAGATTAAGGAGCGCTACATCGATAAGCCGGTCTATAACCTCATCGTCCTGCCCTTCGACCATGAAGAGGCCACCGAAGACCGCACCGTGTATAACGTGGCCACCTGCCTCAAGTCCAGCTACCTGGTGGCGGACGCCATCTTCCTCGTTGATAACCAGCGGTACGTCATGAAGGACTCCAACCTGAAAGGCAACCTCACCAAGATAAACCACACCATCGTCCAGCCGTTCTTCAACCTGCTCTGCGCCGGTGAAGAGATAAAGTCGCGCTATATCGGCGCCAAGATACTCGATGCCGGGGATATCATCCAGACGCTGGTCGGCTGGACGACCCTGGGCTTCGGCCGGTCGCACACCCAGAGCCTGAGATCGCTCTTTTCGTCCTCCCGCCACTTCCGGGACAAGGCCACCGAGACGCAGAAAGGGTCACATGCGCTGGACGAGGCCGTCAGCGGACTCTCCGTGAAGTGCAATCCCCTGGACTCCAAGCGGGCGCTCTACCTTGTGTCCGCCCCGGCCAGGGATATCAACGTGGACCTGATTAAAGAGCTGGGGACTTACATCAAGAACATGGCCCCGGAGGCCATCATCAGGAGCGGTGACTACCCACGGGAAAAGGGCACCCTGGAGGTCACCATCATCCTCTCCGAGATGAGCGACGTGGAGAAGGTCAGGAACTACTTCGCCAAAGCGATTAACCTCATCACGGAGCTCAAGAAGCGTCAGGAAGGTCTGGTAAGCACACAGCGAGGGATTGATATCACGATAAAAGATATTCCCTCGCTGCTGTAACCCGAAATATTACCAGCCGGACTATCCCCCCGAAAAGCCCGCCAGCGGCAAACTCGCTGTTCCGCCGTCACTACCACTCCGCATCAATCATCGCCAGCGGCGAGTGCCGGACGGTAACGGACTCCAGCCGGGTAATATCTATCTGGCGATTTTGGAGTAGATCTGCCAGGCCTGCTCGATAGTCTCGTCACGGACCTTCCAGGCCCTCTCCAGATTGGTGTCACGGGACCGGGTGGCCCCGGCAACCGCGGCATCGTGAGCCTGGTTGGCGGCCGCCTCGGCGCTTTTATAGGCCTCTTCCGCCCGGCTGATAACGTCGGCGCGGGCCTTGGCGGCTTTGGCAAACGCTCCGGCGCGGTCGGCGAGGGCCTGGCTCACGATCGCTTCATAGGAACGGTAAGCCTGCGCTTCCGCCCGCTTGTAGGCCTTGGCCACCTGGATTTCGTTCTCATGGTAAGCCTTGGCAACCTGCCGCTCGGCGTCCATATAGGCGGCGTAGGCCCTTTCGGCCTGGCTCATAACCTCATCAAGCGGACTTCTCGGTCGCTCTTCCGCCGCCGAGGCTTGCACAACCTCCCCAGAGGGAGTTTCAGCTTTCTCTTCTGGTGCAGAGGACTTCTTGGTTCGCTCTTTCTGGTCAGCCAACAGACACCTCCTTCAGTTTTTAATATTGCCTTACAGCTTTATCGGAGTAAAAATTAAGGTCTGGATTTTGTTTACTGACTACTTAGTGCCAAGTATATGGCGCACCTTTTAAAAAGTCAAGCAATCCTTAAGCTTATCCTGCCCGTACTTATCCAAAATTTTTTAGTATTTTGTTAACGCCGTGAAAAATCTTTACCGGCCCTAAATCAGTCTTCTTTTTTCTTGCTGTCCCCGGCATCAGCTTCTTTCTTGGACTGCTTACCCTGCTGCGCCCGCTTTACTTCATACATCTTTGCCAGGGACTCCAGGCGGGCTTCCATTTTACCCCGGGCCTCCTTGCCTTCACTCTTGCCCTTGGTGGTCTTCTCCGCCTTGTCCACGGCCTCGCTCATGGCGCTCAACGCCGCTTCTGTAACCTCATAGGCCGCTTCGGCTTCCTCTTCCACCGAGGATATGGCCTCGCTCAGCTCTTCATCGGCAATTTCACCCTTCTCCGAGACAATCCCGGACTTGCTCAAGGTGTCCTCGTAAGTCTTCAGTGAGGCTTCGGCCGTATCCCGGGCGATGGCGCCGGTGGCTTCGGCCCGGCTGATGGCCTCCCGGAAGGCCGATATAGATACCCCGGCCGCCTCCCTGGCCACCCTGGCCGAAGCTTCGGTGGCTTCCTTGACTGCCTTCACCGTCCTCACCGCCGATTCCCGGGCGGCTTTGATTAACGCTTCCGTTACCTCCCGGGCCGTCTTGACCGCGGCCTCGGCCGCCTCCTTGGTCTCCCGGCTTATCTCCTCGGCGCGGACCAGCGCCGCCTGGATTTCCTTGTCGGAAGTCTCGGCGGTCTCCCGCGCGGCCGCGATGGCGGCTTCGATGGCCTCCCCGACGACCTTCGTCGCTTCCTCGGCGGTCTCCCTGGCCGACTGGCTTATCTCCTCGGCCCGGGCCACCGCTTCCTCGGAGGCCTTCCGCGAGGCCTCGACGGCTTCCCGGGCGGCGCCTTCCGTAGCCTCCACCCTTTCCCGGGCCTCCCGGCTGATTTCCTCCATGTGGTCGACGGCGCTGCGGAACTCGTTCGAGGCAGCTTCCGCCTTTCCCCGGGCCTCCTCGCTGATTTCTTCCGCCCGGGCCACCACCTCCCGCGATGTCTCCACCGACGCCTCGGAGGCTTCCCTGGCGGTTTCGGCCGCCGATTCCACGGCCTGCTCGACCGCCCGGACCGCGGCTTCGGAGGCCTCCTGGGCTTCCCGGGCAGAGGCTTCTACCGCTTCACGGGCCTTCCGGGCGGAGGCCTCCACTGCCTCCCGGGCCACCCTGATGGCCGCCTCGGTCACTTCCCGGGCCGTCGTCACGGCCTGCTCGGCTTCCTCCCTGGCTTTCTGGCCCTCTTCCCCGGCCTGGGCAATGGACTCCTGAATCTTCTTGACGGAGGCCTCGGCTTTTTCCCGGGTCTCCCGGCTTATCTCCTCGGCTTTAGCCACCGCCTCCCAGAACTCCTTGGTGGCGGCGGTAGCCGTCTCCCTGGCTTCCTGGCTTATCACTTCCGCCCGGGCGATGGCTTCGCGGGATGCGCGTATAGATGCCTCCGAGGCCTCCTTGGCCGTCTTTATCGCCGCCTCGGTGGCGGCCCGCGTCTCCTTGGCGACCTCGTCGGCCCGGCGCAGCGTCTCCTGCGTGGCCTTCTGCGAAGCATCATGGGCGAGCTTGGCCTCCCGGCCGATGGCCTCGACCCGGTTCATCGTTTCCTGGGACGACCGCTGCGAGGCCTCAGCCACCTCTTTAGCCACCTTGCTGATGGTCTCCGAACGGTTGGCCACTTCCTCGGCGGCCCTGGCCGCCACCTCGGCCGACTCCCGGGTGGACTTGCTCGTTTTTTCCGCCCGGCTGACCGTTTCCCGGGCCGCTTTGCTGGTGGCTTCGGCGGTGTCACGGGTCTCCCGGACAATCTTCTCCGCCCGGGCGGTGGCTTCACGGCCGGACTTCACGGCTTCATCGGCGGCCTCTTTGGCCGCCTTGAACGCCGTCTCGGCCATGCTGACGGCCTCCTGGGACGATTCCCGGGCCGATTCCGCCATGCTCCTGGCCTCGCGGCTTATCTCGTCAATCCGGCTCAGGCCGTCATGGGACGACATCAGCGCCGATTCGGCGGCGTGCATGGCCTCTTCGCTTATCTTCTCAGCGCGGGCGATGGCGCTCTCGAACGCCTTGGCCATCGACTGCGCGGTCTCCTTGGGGCTGCGGGCCACCTCTTCCGCCCGGTCGATAGCCTCGTCGGCGGCCTTTATCGAGGCCTCCGCCGCCTCTTTGGCTTCGCGGCTCACCCTTTCGGCGCGCTCAATGGCGTCCTGAGCGGCCTTGGCGGCGGCCTCGGCGGCTTCCCGGGCTTCCTTGCCGATACGCTCGGCCCGGTGGGCCGCCTCCATGGCGGTCTTGGTGGACCTCTCGGCGGCCTCCTTGGCGGCACGGCTCAGCTGCCCCGCCCTGGCTACCGCTTTCTCGAAGTCGCCTATATTACCTTCAACGTCTTCTACTGCTTCGGGACACATCGTCCCCACCTCTCTAAAATACCGGCACCGGGCTGCCGGCATTGCTTATTCTATTATACACTACCCTGTTTTTCAATATATTACATTATCAGGGCATAGCCCTTATGTCCTGCACTATATGTAATATACATCAGCAGTACTAAAATTTATAGTCTTAATTTCAGCTTCAATGATTGACATTCTGATGCCTTTATGTTAAAAATAACATAAATCTATCAACATTGAGGTGCAATATGAAATTAGTGGTTGTAGGCCTGGGGCAGTGCGGTGGCAGGATTGCTGACGAGTTCGCCCGGCTTAACGGCAGAGCCCGGAGTCGGCGCGGTATGACCATTATCACCGGCTGTTTTGCCGTCAATACGGACCAGGCGGATTTAAGCGGTTTATCCAGTATCAGCAATGACCACCGCCACCGGATTCTCATCGGCAGCCGCAAGACCGGCGGCCACGGCGTCGGGAAAATCAACGAGCTGGGCGCCGAGATTGCCCGCGAGGACGCCGATAAGATAATCGACGCCATCAGGACCACCAAGAAGTTCTTTGAAACGGACGCCTTCCTGCTCATCGCCGGCTCGGCCGGCGGCACCGGCTCCGGCGCTATCTCCATCATCACGCAGCACCTGAAGGAACGCTACATCGATAAGCCGATATGGAACCTGATCGTCCTCCCCTTCGAGCACGAGGAGTCCACCGAAGAGAGGACCGTCTTCAACGTGGCCACCTGCATCAAGTCCTGCTACTCGGTGGCGGACGCCGTCTTCCTGGTGGATAACCAGCGCTACGTCCGCAAGGACTCGTCCATCCAGTCCAACATGTCCAAGATAAATTCCATGATTGCCGAGCCTTTCTATAACCTGCTCTGCGCCGGCGAGGAAAAGAAATCGCGCTACATCGGCGCCAAGCTGCTGGACGCCGGCGACATCATCCAGACGGTGGTGGGCTGGACGGTCGTCGGCTACGGCAAGACACAGGCGCCGCTGTTCAAGTGGCCGACCGAGTGGAAGAGCGACTTCCGCAAGAAGGGCCTAGAAATCCAGAAGGGTATCCAGGCCATGGACGAGGCCATCAGCGAGCTGTCCTTGAAGTGCAACCCCGCCGATTCCCGCCGCGCCCTCTACCTGGTGTCCGGCCCCGCCAAAGAGATGAACATGGACATGGTCAAGGAAATCGGCGACTACATGAGGGATATCGCCCCCGAGGCCATCATCCGCAACGGCGACTACCCCCATGAGAGGGGCCTGGTGGACGTCACCGTGCTGCTCTCCGAGCTCAGTGA
>JBDRFW010000200.1:0-2275 GCA_043818415.1 Chloroflexota bacterium
CATGGGAGTCCACACCGTGTCCAGGTCGGGACAGATGAGACGGATAGCCGACTCCTCGGACGACAGATAGAGCACTTCGCCCTTCGTCGCAGCGGTGAGCGGGCGGAGCCTGATGCGGTCGGTAAGCCCGACCATCTCGCCGTGATGGGCGACGACTATGGTGAACGGACCGTTCAGCAGGAGACTGGCATACACCTGGCGAAGCGTCCGCAGCAATCGCTGCTCTTCAGAAGGCCGGCGCTCGATGTCGGCCCAGAAGGGAGCCACCAGCACCCGGGCCACAATCTCCATGGGAAGGCCGTGGCGGCGAATCAGCAGGTCGACAGCGTAGGCTATAACCTCGGTGTCGGTCTGCATGGTGCAGTAGTAGCCGAAGTGCTCCAGATAGCGCTGGTTTATGCCGTAGGACGAAATCTCGCCGTTGTGAACCACGGTCCAGTCCAGGAGACAGAACGGGTGCGCCCCACCCCACCACCCCGGCGTGTTAGTCGGGAATCTGCCGTGAGCCGTCCACAGGTAGCCCTCATATTGTTCCAGGCAGAAGTAGTCGGCGATTTCCTCGGGATAGCCGGCGCCTTTGAACACACCCATGTCCTTGCCGCTGGAAAAGACAAACGCGTCCTCCAGCCTGGTGTTGATCTCCATCACCCGGTCAACTACGTAATCATCGGGGCTCTGCGCTCCACTTTTCAGTGGAGGGACGTCGAGGAAATAGCGCCAGGCCAGCGGCGGGCTGACGATCGCCGGCGTCGGCCGAGTGGGTATCTCTTCGGCGTGGACGATTTCGAACCTGTCCTTGAGAAACGCCTCGGCCTTCTCCCGTCCCTCGCGGCTCATGTACATGACATGGAAGGCGTAGAAGTCGGCGTATTTGGGATATAGTCCGTATACGGCAAACCCTCCACCCAGGCCGTTGCCCCGGAAATGCATGTTGGCTATGGCGCTGATGACGCCTTCCCCGGAGAACCTTCGTCCCGAAGTATCCATCGCCCCGAACAGCGAGCAGGCGTCAATCACCTTGGCGTCGTTGTGAGGATTGCTGATCCGCTGTAAGTCTTTCATCGTTGTCTCTCCACAACCTGGTCTACCTGTTCCAGCCGGGCCCGCCACACCACTTCGGGCAGGCAAGCCAGACCGAAATCCTCCGCGACCAGCGCTTGCTTGAAAGCCTCGACCCGCACCCGGTCCTTCATCAGGCCGTAGACGATGCCCGACCTGGCAGTGTCGCCAGCGAGCACCATGCCCACCGTCACCCCGTTCTTGAGCACCACGCTCCTGTAGGTATGGTCGTAGCCGCGACTGATAACCTCGTAGCTGCTGTCAGGCGGGTTCACAATTCCGGCCGAGGCCACAGCCAGGCCGAAGTACTTGAGCGAGTTCATAGCCGTCCCGCCCGCATAGTCGGTCGACACGCCGGCCATATTGAACCCGGCCACCCTTCCCCCCACATAGGCGTTGGGCCAGATGGGCGTAAGCCGGTTCTCACCGTAGACAAAATCATAGGCCTCAGCCACGTCTCCGCAGGCGAACACCCCTGTGGCGGATGTCGCCATCCGCCGGTCAACCGAGATGCCACGACTCACCTTCACGCCAGCGCCGGCAGCCAGCTCTGTGCGTGGCCGGACGCCAATGGCCAGTATCACCAGGTCACAGGACATCTGCTGGCCGTCATCGAGCGTCACACCGCTGACGCGGCCTTCCGGACCGGCGGTGACCCCGGCCACCGTGTGTCCGGTCACCATTCTCACCCCGGCACGTCCCAGGCTGTCACTCGCCAGAGCCGAGGCCGCTTCATCCAGGATGACGTTGAGAATCCGGTCCTTCATCTCCACGACCGTAACCTCGACTCCCCGCTCCACCAGCGCTTCGGTCGCACTCACGCCGATGAGGCCGCCGCCTATGACCACCACCTTCACCGTTCGGCCACGATGCCCACCCAGGAAACGGTCTATGGCCATCGCGTCATCAAGTCTGGTAAATGTGAAGACGCCGGGCAGGTCAAGACCTCTGGTGGGAGGAACGACGGGCACGCCCCCGGTGGCCAGCAGCAGCTTCCTCCAGGCAATCGTAGTCCCTGACTCCAGTTCAGCGGCATGCTTGTCCGTATCGAGACTCACCGCTCTGTCACCGAGAACGGCGCGGATGCTGTTCGTGGCGTAGAAGTCGGCCGGCCGGAACGCCATCTTCTCCACAGAGCACTTTCCGGCCAGGTACTCGGAGATTAGCGGCCGCGAATAGGCATGATATGGCTCATCGGAGACGATGGTGATCTGCC
>JBDRFW010000201.1:0-2699 GCA_043818415.1 Chloroflexota bacterium
TCGGGGTGGCTGGCCAGCATCAGCTTGAGGATGGCCTGGCGGTGCGCCACCACCCGCGGCGAGTGGGTGGTGATGACCATCCCCGGCGCGATGGGGGCGACGCAGGAAGCATGCAGGGCGCCCGACGGCTCGTCCTCCACCAGGCAGAGCCGGCAGGCACCGGTGGAGGCAAGGTTGGGGTCGTGGCAGAGGGTGGGGATGTAAACCCCCGATTCGCGGGCGAGGTCCAGGATAGTCATCCCGGCATACCCGCTGACCTCCACGCCGTTAAGCGTAATGGTAATCGCCTCCACGGACACCTCCCATTGGTTAATGGTACGGTTAAGGGGTGAGCGATTCTATCCAGGACTGGTCACCCCTGGCCACCGAGCGTATCCCGGTGATGAGCCGGGAGCTGGCGGCCGCCTTGGGGATAAATCCCATGGCGCCGGCTTTACGGCTGGCCATGACATTAGCATCGTCGTCGTACTGGGTCAGCATCAGTATCTTGGCCGATTCGCACTTATCGCATATCGCCTTGGCGGCCTCCAGGCCGTTCATTTCCGGCATGACGATGTCCATCACCACCACGTCCGGGAGCAGCTCGATGGTCTTGTCCAGGGCTTCCCGGCCGTTGACCGCCTCCCCCACCACCTGCATATCGCGCTGCAGCGCCAGGACGGACTTTATCCCGTCCCGGACCACGGCATGGTCGTCAACTATCAATACGCGGATTTTCCTGGTGGCGCGGTCGAGCAGCTTCTTGACGCGTGGCATCAGTGCCACACAATCGACCGGCCGGGCCAGGAAGTCCTCGGCGTCGCACTGCATCCCCTCCTCCATCCTCCAGCCCTTGAGCAGCTGCTTTTCCGGCGCCACGTTGATGACCATCAGCGGCAGGTTGCTGAAGGCCAGCGTCTGCTTCATCCACTTGTGGAAGTGGAAGGCGTCTCCCCGGGGCATGATGGTGCCCAGGATAATCATGTCCGGCTCATGCGAGCGGACCATCTTCTCGGCGGCTTCCCGGTCAGAGGCGATGAATACCTCGTAGGCTTCCTGCACCAAGGTATTCTTTAAAGTCCCCGTGAAATTATGGTCGTCGTCAACGATGAGTATTTTTATCGTCTTTTCCATGATAAGCCTCCTTCCGCGAGAGGGGCCGCTTATGGTCATACTTTAAGCCATATCCGCGGAAAGAGGAACGGGGTCTTTACCCTGATGGTGACGGAGTTAATCCCTTGAATTTCAGGGGATTTTAACCCGGGGAAAAATCGTCAAATAGAAATGATACCCCGGCGCAGGGCGTACTTGACGAGGTCGATGCGGTTATGAATGCCGAGCTTGGCCATGAGGTTGGTCTTGTGACCTTCGACCGTTTTGGGAGTAATGACCAGCATGGCGGCAATCTCCTGGGTGCTGTAACCTTCCGCCAGCAGCTTGAGGACGTCGCGTTCCCTCTCCGTCAGCTGGCCGTAGGGGTCGAGCATGGCCCTTTCGCCGGCGGTATGCTGGAAGTTTTCCACCAGGAGCTTGGCCACCGACGGCGAGAGGTAAGAATCGCCGCGGTGTACCGCCCGGATACCGGAGACGAGCTCGGAGGAGGCGGCCGCCTTGCTGATGAGCCCGGAGGCCCCCGATTCTATCACCGGGAAGACATACTCCTTGTCGTCGTGCTGGGTGAGCACCAGAATACGGGTATCGGGAAGCTCCCGGTGGATGCGGCGGTGGGCATGGAGATGTCCATAATCACCACGTCCGGGTTCAGCTCCTGTACCAGCTTCAGCGCCTCGCTGCCGTTGGTGGCCTCCCCCACCACCTCGATGTCCCCGGTGAGGTTGAGCAGGGCGCAGATACCGTCCCGCACTATGGCATGGTCATCGACTACCAGTACTCTTATTTTGGGCATATTCAATATCCTGGCCTACCGGTATCCTGGCCCAGACAGTGGTACCTTTCCCGATTTCGGACTCGATACCACTGGTGCCGCCCAGGGCGCCAATCCTCTCCCTCATGCTGAACAGCCCCCGCCCCCGTCCACTCTCCTCCACATCGGTAATCTCGGAAACGTCAAATCCCTGCCCGTTATCGCTGACCCTGGTGGAGAATTCGTGCGGCTGGTATTCCATGACGACGGAGGCCCGGGTGGCCTTGGAATGCTGGGCGATGTTGCCGATGGCCCCCTGGAAAAAGCGGAAGAGGGCCGCCTCGACATCGGGGGGAAATCGCGCTTCCATCCCCTTTGTTTCCACCTTGACCTCGATGCCCAGGGGCTGCAGCCGACTCTCGGCGTGCTGGCGTACGGCCGGGACCAGCCCCAGCGTATCCAGCAGGGCCGGGTGGAGGTTGGAAATGAGCCGGCTCACCTCGTTGTGCACCTGGACGGTGAGCGCCTGCGCCTTCTTGAGTCCGGCGATGAACTCGGGGGTGAGCCGGCCATTCATTTCGGCCATCTCTATCAGGGCCTGCTGCTGCAGGGCGATGCCGGAGAGCGATTGACTTGTTTCGTCGTGGAGCTCCCGGGCAATCCTCCGTCGCTCTTCCTCTTCGGCGACCAGGTTTTGCCGCGCCAGGTTGCGCAGCCTCTCCCGCGCCTTCCTCAGGCGGTCGTAGAGTCGCGCCTGCTCGATGGCGATTCCGAGCTGGTCACCGATGGCATACAGCAGGTGCATGTCATTAGTAGTGAACTGCCGGGGTTTCCGGCTGGCTACATTGAGCACACC
>JBDRFW010000202.1:0-6733 GCA_043818415.1 Chloroflexota bacterium
GAATGTCACAAGATTTAGCACCATATCAGGCTGTCCAATAAGCCAATTCCCTAGGCGTGGGGCTCAAAATACGTTTTTCGGATCAAATCGGCCGGCGTCAGAACGGTGGCCGGTTTACAGGTATCACCCCCTGCTAGGGTAGATGAACCGTGAATACCGATTAATCGACGTCCGAGCCCCACTCCTTGACGGAATAATAAGAAGATTGATAGAAGTTGGCTACAATACTCGCTCTTTAATGAGTTTTGTATTTAGGCTGGAATGAGAAGAAATTTCAGAGGATTTTGATTGATACCAGAGTGTTTAGAAAAATTCACCTAGCTTATTAAAGCATTATTAATAACCGTTTTTCGTGTGTTAGTAAATTTATTGAACTGCTGAACGAAGACTCTGACAATGGCAGGGTCAAACTGCGTCCCGGAACATCTTTCCAGTTCTTCCAGGGCATTAATCAAGCCGCAACTACCGCGACGGCGACTTCGAGCCCAGTGTACAAATGGCACCGACCAAATCAAAAACTTTTACCGCTGTTTTGACCATGTCTGTATTATTAATCCACTTTCGACTCATTGGATAATTGTGGCTGTGCACTTAAGAAAATATTGAATCATCCAGAGTGATGTAACCGTCTATTTTTACCCTTCACCATTCCTTGCTAACGGGTCTTATATATGCCATAATTAGTCAAATTTGGTGACTTCAAGGGCCACGATACGTACCGAGGGGCTAAAGTTGAATTTAAGGAATATCTCTCCGAGACTCATCATCGGCATCCTGATAGCCCTGTTCTTCGGCGTGTCCCTGCTGTTTCGCGTTGTTTTTCCCTACGACCAGGTCTTCGGGGACCACCTCATCAAGTTCACCAGCATCGATGCCTATTACCAGATGCGTATCGTGGATAACTGGGTCCACAACTTCCCCAGCGTCACCGCGTTTGACCCATTCCTCATCTACCCCGGCGGCGGCGGATACGGCAGCATCCATTTCTTCAACTGGTTCATGGCCGCCGTTATCTGGATAATCGGCCTGGGGTCGCCCACCCAGCACCTCGTGGACGTGGTCGGCGCTTATTTCCCCGCCGTACTGGCCGCCCTCACCGTCATCCCGGTGTATTTCATCGGTAAATCATTGTTCAACCGCTGGGTGGGAGTACTGGCGGCCGGACTGGTGGCCATCCTGCCCGGCGAATACCTCGGGCGTACCATTATCGGCTTTACCGATACTCCCGCCATAGAGACGCTGCTTACCGCCACGGCCATGGCGCTGCTTATCGCCGCGTTTAAAACGTCCGGGGAAAGACGTCTTACCATCGACCACCTGATACACCTGGACCGGTCGGTAATCATCCGGCCGATGGTGCTCAGCGTGCTGGCCGGTGTGGTCCTGGGACTTTATCTTATTACCTGGCAGGGCGGCATGCTCCTGGCCTTTATCATTACCATCTATTTCATCCTTCAGTTTATTATCAACCACCTGAGGCGCCAGCCGTCCGAACACCTCGCCATCGTCGGGGTGGTATTTTTCCTGTTCGCGCTTTTCATCTTTCGGCCTGTTTCCCGTTTCCCGGACCTTAATCTGGCCATCGCCGCCGCGGTACTGATACCGGCCGTATTATACACGCTATCGCGGTGGATGTCCGGCCGGGACATCAAACCTTATTACTACCCCCTGGGTCTCGTCGGGCTGGGGGCGATAGTACCGGTGGCGCTGTACCTCATCACTCCGGGAACGTTCGGCTCGGCGTTGTCCAAGTTCGGGATGGTCTTCATCCCCGGCGGGGCCAGCGGCGCCACCACCCTGGAGATGCAGCCGTTCCTCTCGCCGCAGGGCTTCTTCTCCACCGCCGTGGCCTGGGGCAACTACACCACCAGCTTCTTCCTCGTGCCCGGCTGGCCCATCCCTGGATTCGGACTCATATCGTTCGTCATCATGGCCGGGCTCTTTATCAAAAGGAGCAATGACAGGCCGCGGTTCCTTCTCTTCCTCATCTGGACGCTGTTCATGCTGGTGGCCACTTTGATACAACGGCGCTTTGCGTATTACCTCGTCGTCAATATCGCCGTGCTATCCGCCTTTCTTTCCTGGCAGCTAATCTGGTGGGCCGGCCTCCGGAAAATCACCGCCGTTACCCCTCCCCCCGAAGAGACCCGGCCCAAAAAGAAGCGGCCGGAGAGACATGGCTGGACCTTCCATCACGTCAACGTGGTCCTGGCCGTTATCCTCGTCTTTGTTTTGGTTTTCCTCTTCAACATTATCAAGGCCAAGGAAGTGGCCTCGGTAGCCCGTTTCGCCCCCTCGGATGCCTGGCAGGACTCGCTCGTGTGGATGAAGGACAATACCCCGGAACCCCTCGGCGACCCGGATGCCTATTACAACCTCTACGAACCGGGCTTTCAATACCCGGAAACAGCCTACGGGGTGGTATCCTGGTGGGATTAGGGCTACTGGATTTCCCGCACGGCGCACCGGATGCCCGTGTCCAACCCGTCGCAGGCCGCCGCCCCCATCACCAGGGTAGCCAACCTTTTTCTGGCCAAGGACGAAGCCGATAGCTATGAAATCATGAACCAACTGGACTCGTCCTACATGATGATTGACCATGCCACCGTTACCAGCAAGTTCTGGGCCGTGGTTACCTGGGCGGACCAGGACCTGTCCAAATACACGGAGGCCTTCCGCCTGCCCTACCAGGGAAAGCTGTTACCGGTACAGCTCTTTCGTCCGGAGTATTATAAGAACCTGGTCGTCAGGCTCTATAATTTTAACGGGAAGGCCGTGACCAGCATTCACCCGGTGGTCATCACTTATGAGGTTAAGGCCGACGGCAGGGGTAACCGCTACCGCGAAATAACCAAGGTAAAGGAATTTACCGACTATAACGAGGCCCAAAACTTTCTTAACAGCCTGGAGGGGCCTAACAACCTGCTGGTCGGCACCAACCCCTTTTCCAGCCCTATACCCCTCGACGCGGTAGAGGACTACGAGATGGTGTACGGCTCGGGACACAAAATATCTGACCCCAACGCAGGCAGCATATCGGAAGTAAAAGTCTTCAAACTGGTCAGATAGGTAATTACGAGGAGGACGGTTGGATAACTTAGAGCAGAAACTGGCGGACAAGACAGCGGTTATCGGCGTGGCCGGACTCGGCTACGTTGGCCTGCCCCTGTCCATCGCCTTCGCGGAAGCCGGACTCAAGGTACTGGGATTCGACATGGAGCCGACCCGGGTTGACGCCGTCAACGAAGGCCGGTCCTACATCGCCGATGTCAGCGATGAGCGACTGGCCGCCGTCACCGGCAATAAGCGCCTCCAGGCCATCACTTCCCAGGAGCGCCTCACCGAGGTAGACGCCGTCTGTATCTGCGTGCCCACCCCCCTCACCAAGACCAAGGAGCCGGACCTCTCCTACATCGTCAAGGAGTGTGAGGAGCTGTCCCGCCACCTCCGGGCGGGGCAGCTGGTGGTCATGGAAAGCACCACCTACCCCGGCACTACCAGGGAGGTCATCCTCCCTATACTGGAACGTTCCGGCCTGAAAACCGGAACCGATTTCTTTCTGGCTTATTCCCCGGAGAGGATTGACCCCGGCAATAAGAACTATACGGTCAAAAATACTCCCAAGCCCGTTTCCGGCATCGACGCCGTCTCCACCCGTTACGCCGAGCTCCTCTACCGCCAGGTGGCCGATACCGTGATTCCCCTCTCCTCCCCGGAGACCGCCGAGCTGACCAAGATTTTCGAGAACGTCTTCCGCATCGTCAATATTGCCCTGGTCAACGAGCTTACCACGCTCTGCCGGAAGATGGGGATTGACGTCTGGGAGGTCATCGACGCCGCCTCCACCAAGCCCTTCGGCTACATGCGTTTCCAGCCCGGGCCGGGGGTGGGGGGACATTGCATACCGCTCGACCCTTATTACCTGGCCAGCAAGGCCAAGGAGTACGACTTCCATACCCGCTTCATCGAGCTGGCCGCCGAGATTAACGAGAGCATGCCTTACAACATCACGGGCTGGATTACGGAAGCCCTCAATAACCGGGGGGTGAGCCTGAAAAATGCGGGCGTGCTGGTACTGGGAGTTGCCTATAAGAAGGACGTCGGCGATACCAGGGAATCGCCGTCCCTGAAACTCATCCGGCTCCTCCGTGAGCGCGGCGCCGCGGTGAGCTATAACGACCCCTACGTGCCGGAAATTACCATCGCCGGAGAAAAGCTCAAGTCAGTTAAGCTCGATGGCCAGGCTCTTTCCGCCGCGGAGTGCGTGGTGATAGCCACCGACCACAGCGACTATAACTATGACGAAATCGTCAGCAAGTCCAGGCTGGTATTCGATACCCGGGGCGTTACCCGGAAGCTTAAAGCCGGCAACATCATCAGGTTATAGGTGCCCGGTCCGAACATGAAACTTCTTCAGGTGTTTGACCTTTTTTCCCCGCCCCGCGGCGGCGGCACGTTAGCCATCGTTCACAATATATCGCGCGCCCTTGCCAGGAAAGGCCACGAAGTAGTCATTTATACCAGCGATTTTCAGCTCGACCCGGCATACATCAAGACGCTGCCGGAGGTCGAGGTCCACCCTTTCCATTGCCTCTCCAGCGTCGGTAATTTCTTTTTTACCCCGGGCATTATCGGCGAGGCCCGGCGGCACCTAAGGGAGTTCGACATCATCCACCTCCAAGCCTTCCGGAGCTTTCAAAACCTGGTCGTCCATCACTATGCCCGGAAGTACGGCGTCCCCTATATCCTGGACGCCCACGGCTCCGTCCTGCGGACCGGCCGCTCCCGGACGAACGTCAAATGGCTCTTCAAGTGGTTTTACGATGTCGTCGGGGGCTTCAGTATCCTCCGGGACGCGGGCAAGGTCATTACCGAGACCGAGGACGGCTTTAAAGAGTACCTCAAGATGGGCGTCCCCGGAGACCGGGTGACCCGCATCACGCCGCCATTTGATATCGCCGCGTTTTCCCGGCTGCCCGCCCCCGGCCGGTTCCGGGAGAACTACGGCGTGACGGCCCGGCATATCCTCCTTTTCCTGGGGCGGATACACGGGATAAAGGGTCTCGGCTTCCTGGTGGAATCGTTCGGGGAACTGAGCAAAACGAGGGACGATACGGTCCTGGTCATCGCCGGCCCCGACGACGGCTACCGGCCCACCCTGGAGAAGCTGATTGATAGTCTCGGCATATCGGACAAGGTCGTCTTCACCGGCTTCATCGGCGGCGAGGACAAGCTGGCGGCCCTGGTGGATGCCGACGTTGTTCTCCAGACCTCGGTCTACGAGCAGGGCACCGGCGTCCCCTTCGAAGCGGTGCTGTGCGGCACACCCATCATCGTCAGCGGGCATACCGTCGCCAGCGCCAACGTCAGGGATATCGACGCCGGCTACCTGGTGGAGTACGGCAACGTCAGCGACCTCGCCGGCACCATCCGGTATGTCCTGGACAAACCCGCCGAGTCCAGGGCCAAGGCAAAGCGCGCCGGCGAGTATATCCGGGCAAACCTGTCCCTGGAAAAGGGCATCGAGCGGTACGAGCAGCTCTACGCGGAGGTAATCGCTTCGGCATGAGCGTCTTCGTCACCGGCGCCACCGGGTTTATCGGCTCCCACCTCTGCCGGGAGCTGGTGGCCGGCGGACACCGTGTGGTAGCCCTGGGCCACTCCGGCCGGACGGGTAATATCGCCCCGCTGCTGCATGAGCGTAACTTCAAACTGCATACCGGGGACGTGCAGGATACCGCCCTGATGGCCCACCTCATCAAGGACAACCAGGTAAGGACGGTTTTTCACCTGGCGGCGCGCCTGCCCCGGGAAGATGATGCCGATAATCCCCTCCCCGGCTTCGACGTCAACGCCCGGGGGACGCTCAGCGTGCTACAGGCCGCGGCGTCAAACGCCGTGGTGAGTTTTATCTATGCCTCCACCATGAGCGTTTACTCTACCCCGCCCCACCGCCTGCCCGTCGACGAAGAGCACCCGGCTCAGCCGGCCACCACATACGGCGCCGCCAAGCTTTCCGGCGAGCTTGCCTGCCGGGCCTACGATGACAGGATGAAGGTTATGATATTGCGTTACGGCGGGGTGTACGGACTACATTGCCGGGAGTCCGACGCCGTGCCGACTTTTATACGCCAGGCCCGGAATAACCAGCCGATAACCATCCACGGTGACGGCACGCAGAGCAGCGACTTCGTTTACGTGGGGGACGCGGTGCGGGGCACCCTGCTGGCCTGGGAAAAGGGCAAGCTGGGTGTTTACAATATCGGCGGCGGCCGGGAAACGAGCGTCCGGGAGCTGGCGGAAAAGATTGTGGCGATTACGGGTTCGAAGTCGGAGATTACCGTGGCACAAACCGGGGCCGAACGACCCTTCCGGTTTGTGCTGGATATCTCCAGAGCGCATAAAGTCCTGGGCTATGCCCCCCTGCCCCTGGAGGAAGGACTGCGCCGCTACCTGGCGGGGTTGACGGGGTAGCCTGTCAGCGGCGATACTGTTACGGGAGGCTCGCATGATAAAGGATAAAAGGGTTCTCATCACCGGCGGCGGCGGCTTCATCGGTACATCCCTGGCCCGGCGGCTGGCGGACGATAACCGGGTGACCCTCATGGACCGGCGCTTCAAAGACAACGCCCTCAGCTTTACTAACCTCGCCGAACATAAGAACGTCAAGCTGGTAGAAGGCGATATCCTGGATGCCGAACAGCTGACCCGGGTGGTAGCCGAAGCTCAGATA
>JBDRFW010000203.1:0-2003 GCA_043818415.1 Chloroflexota bacterium
GAACGAGGCCACGGCCTTCGCCCTGGGGAAAATGGTGGATGGGGGGGCGCGTTGCTGTAAGCGGGCCAGCCGCATGGCGCTGGAAGCCGCCGTGGAGTTCCTGGAGACAAGGATGGGCATCAAACTGGGCCGGGCTCAAAAGGTCACCTGTCAATACGTGGGGCGCAACCGGGAATGTATCCGTCAGGACTGCGCCTATTTTTCCCCGCCCGTGCGTAAACCGCAGTAAGTGAACCCGCCTTAAAGTTTCAGTAAATCTTCCAGCGGCGCGTCCGGAGAAATCGGGCCGACTACCGCCAGGCGCATCTGTTCGGGGACAAATAGTTCGGTGGCCAACTGCCGGAGTTCCGCCGTGGTAATGGCTTCGACGATTCCGATAACCTCATCTACGGTCAGGATTTCGCCGGTGAGAATTTCTTGACCGCCCAGCCAGCCGGAAACGCTGCGGCTGTCTTCCATGCGCAGCAAAACCCGGCCTTTGAATAGCTCTTTGGCCTTGGTCAGTTCCGCCCCGGGGATGGGCTCTTGCAGTCGGGCAAGCTCGGCGAGGATAGCCCTGATAGCTACCGGCAGGTTGCGGGCGTCCACTCCCGCCGAGACGCTCATGGCGCCGGTATCGAGGAAATGCTCCGCATAGCTCTGGATGCTGTAGGCCAGTCCCAGCTTATCGCGAATCTCGGTAAACAACCGGCTGCTCATGCCTTCACCCAGGATAACATTGAGCAGGTCGAGCTTGAAGCGGTCCGGATGAACCATGGAAATACCGGGCAGCGCCAGGCACAGCTGGGTCTGCTCGGTGTCCCGGTTCTCGATGAGCACCCGGCGCTCCATTTTGCCATGATAAGGCGTATAAACGGCGCGGGGCCGTCTATTCTCCCATCCGGCCACCGCCCGGTTGACCGCCGCCACCATTTCATCATGCTGGATATCACCGGCTATCGCCAACACGGCATTATCCGGCCGGTATTGCCCGGCCATGTAATCGAGCATCATGTCCCGTCTGATGGCCGTTACCGATTCCCGGCTGCCGGCGATATCCCGGCCCAGGGGATGCCCGGGCCAGAGCAGTTCGTCGATGAGCATGGACACCCGCTGCGAAGGGGAGTCCAGCGACATGTTAATCTCTTCGAAGATGACCTGACGTTCCTTTTCAATTTCCGCAGGGTCGAAGAGGGAGCCGGTGAGGATATCCGTCATCACGTCCAGGGCGCTACCGAAATGAGGCTTCGCTACCTTGCACCAGTAGATGGTCAGCTCTTTATCGGTCCCGGCGTTGAGTATGCCCCCCACCCCTTCTATCACCGTGCAGACATCCACGGATGTGGGGCGCTTTCGGGTGCCCTTAAAACACATGTGCTCGATGAAGTGCGAGATACCCGACTGCTTACCCGTTTCGTATCTTGAGCCCGTGCCGATAAAGAAACCCAGCGATACCGAACGGGTGTGGGGCATGGATTCGGTGACCAGGCGCAGTCCGTTATCCAGGGTAATCTTCTGGTACAATAAGTTTTTCCTCCCTTTAACTAAATAGCCATTTCACTGGAGACCGGTGACCTGCCATCGCGATACAGTAGCCGCGGTAAGCCGGGTATTGAGTTCATGAGCGCGCTTTTCCCATTTTACTCTTATAGTTCTCTACAGGACAAGGAGCGTAGCCGGTCTTTGCCGTTTCTTCTGACTCTGTGATAGACTAAAAGCGGAAAGTAATTCCATGAAAATACTCGTGACCAATGATGACGGCGTACGGTCTGAAGGCCTCTGGGCGCTGGTCAGGGAGCTTATTAAAATCGCGCGGGTGACCGTCGTCGCCCCGGACGGGGAAAGGAGCGGCATCGGCACGGCGGTGACGTTTTTCCAGCCGCTGCACGCGGTCGAAGCGGCTTCGCCAGTGGCTGCGGTCAAAGCTTATGCTATCGACGGCTCACCCTCCGACTGCGTTATCCTGGGACTCGGCAAGCTCATCCAGGACAAGGTGGATATGGTCATCTCGGGCATCAACCCTA
>JBDRFW010000204.1:0-5376 GCA_043818415.1 Chloroflexota bacterium
CGCCATGATACTGGGTATTACCATTTATGCCCTGACCGGGCAGGTCTACTGGATTCTTTTTCCGCTGGTGGTGCGCGCCTTCGGCATTTTCGCCAGCATGGTCGGCATAATGCTCGTCCGCATCCGCGGCAATGAAAACCCGATGAATGCCCTCAACCGCGGCTATTACGCGGCGGTGTTGTTATCCGTCATCGGCATGTTTTTCACGGTAAGGTTCATGCTGGACAGCTACTGGCTCTTCGCCGCGGGCGTTGTCGGCATCATCGCCAGCGTCGTCATCGTGTTCATCACCCAGTACTACACCGAGTCGAGATACGGGCCGGTCCGGGGTCTGGTCAACGCTTCCGCCACGGGCTCGGCCACCAACATCGTCAGTGGCATGTCCCTCGGCTTTGCCTCCACCCTGCCGACGGCCCTCACCATCGGCACCGCCCTGCTGCTGGCCTACTGGATGGGGACGAATACCGGGCTGCCGGGCGCCGGAGCCTTCGGCACGGCGGTGGCCACGATGGGAATGTTGATGACCTGCCCCTACATCCTCTCCGAGGATACCTTCGGCCCGATTGCCGATAACGCCCAGGGCATCAACGAGATGGCCGCCGGCGAAACACTCACTCCCGAGGCCCGGAAGATAAGCTCCCGCCTCGACGCCGTCGGCAACACCACCAAGGCGCTGACCAAGGGCTACGCCATGGTCTCGGCGGGCCTGGCGGCCTTCCTGCTCTTCCAGGCCTACCTGGACCGGGTGGCCTTCCTGCGTGGTCTGAAAGCCTTTGACGTCGTCAACCTGGCGCGTATAGAGGTTTTCATCGGTGCCCTGCTGGCGGTGGTACTGGTCTTTCTTTTCAGCTCCTGGGCGATACGAGCGGTAGGCGGTGCAGCCTCCAAGATAATCATGGAGGTGCGCCGGCAGTTCAAGGAGAGTCCAAGGATTATGACCGGCGAGGAGAGGCCGGACTACGCCCGCGCCGTCGATATCACCACCCGGGCCGCCCTGCGGGGCATGATAGCCCCCGGCTTGCTCCCGGTCCTCGGGCCGATTGTCCTCGGCGTGTTCTTCAACCTCTTCAAGGATTATGACGCCGCCATGACGGTGGCGGCCCTGCTGATGGTGGGCACCATCGTCGGTATCATGTTAGCCGCCTTCATGAACAACGGCGGCGGTGCCTGGGACAACGCCAAGAAGCACATCGAGGACGGTTTCCTCGGCGGCAAGGGCAGCGAGGCCCACAAGGCCGCCGTGTGCGGCGATACGGTGGGCGACCCCCTCAAGGATACCGTCGGGCCGTCCCTGCACGTTGTCGTCAAGCTGCTGGCAACGGTGACCCTGGTGATGTGTCCCCTGTTTATCTAGCGGGGTCTGTATTCGAGATTAAGAGGGGTCACGCCCCGTGAAAGGCGTGACCCCTTGATTTTTAAGGACCTATCTCAGGAAAGGATTGGCCCGCCGCTCCGTGCCGATGGTCGAGTCCGGTCCGTGGCCGGGGTGGACGACCGTCTCGTCGGGCAGGGACATGAGCCTGTTCTTGATGCTGTCCATGAGCTGATGATAGTCGCCGTCAATCAGGTCATACCGCCCGATGCCGTAGTTGAACAGCGTATCCCCGGTGAAGACATGCCCCTCCCCGGAGATGCTGATGCCGCAGGGGGTATGCCCGGGGGTGTGGAGGACGCTGAAATGAAGGTCGCCGATATCAAGGCCGTCACCATCCTGGAGAACACGGTCGGGATAGGGGGCGGCCTCGTAGGGAGGCTCGTACATGTAGCTCGGCGACTGCGGCAGGTACCGGGCGCACTCAGCGTGGACGGCAACCCCGGCGCCGGTGGCTTTCTTTACCTGGGCGGCGGCGCCGACGTGGTCCGGGTGGCGGTGGGTCAGGACGATGAGCTTAATCTTCAGCCCCAGCTTCGCTACCGCCCGCATGATATCGGCGGTATCGGCACCGGGGTCGATTATCATACCTTCTTTGGTCTTCTCCGAGCCGACGATGTAGCAGTTGCTGGCAATCGGCCCTACGACGAGCTTCCTGACGAGCAAGGAGTCCTCCAGTCTGTTCCATCCAACAGTATAGCCGACCCGCCGGATTTTTGCATTTTAGGGCTACTTGCGCTGTTTCTTAGGGATACGTTAAACTATCAATGACCGTCTCGCTATAATTTCAGCTTGGCAGGAAGCGATTTGGCTGATATTCGCCCGTTTCGCGGTATACACTACAATCCTTCGCTGGTGAAAGACCTGGCGAAGGTCATCTGTCCCCCCTACGATGTCATTACACCTCAGCTCCAGGAGGAGCTCTACCAGAGGAGCGACTGTAATTTCGTACGCATCGAGTACGGGCGGGAGTTGCCTCAGGACAGCGAAACGGACAACAAGTACACCCGGGCCGCGGCCGCGCTGGAAAAGTGGCTGGAACAGGGTGTCATGGAGACGGACGGCGCGCCATCCTTCTATATCCACGACCACCATTTCACCCACCGGGGGAAGGAATGCCGGCGCCGCGGCCTCGCCGGCCGGGTGAGGCTGGAAGAGTGGAGCAAAATGATTATCCGTCCCCACGAAGGGACACTCGCCAGGCCCAGGAGCGACCGCCTCAGCCTGCTGTGGGCTATCCAGGCCAACACCAGCCCCATCATGGCCCTCTACGATGACAGGAAGCAAGAGATGGCCGGCGCGCTGGAGGCAGCGAGCTCCGGAAAGCCCGTACTGGACGTTGCCGTGGAAAACGGGGAGGGCCACCGTCTGTGGGCCATCACGGATAAAGAGGCCATCGGGCGGATTACACGGTCGCTGGCGGACCAGCCGCTCTACATCGCCGATGGTCACCACCGCTACGAGAGCGCCCTGACCTACCAGCGTGAGCGGCGCACCTGCTCCGCCGCGGAGTCCGATGAAGAGCCGTTTGACTTCGTGATGATGGACCTGGTGGACTTCGCCGACCCCGGTCTGGTTATCCTGCCGGCGCACCGGCTCGTCCGCGGCATGTCCCCGCCGGCCCTGGCCGGCCTGCGGCGGGCATTGAAGACCTGCTTCCAGGTCCGGGAGGTGCCCCTGGATGGTCCCGATATCTACCGGCAGGTTGAAGAACTGTTATCCGGAGACCACGGCGAGGTGAAATTGCTGCTGCTGGGGCTTACCGGGGAGCGGCTGCTCCTGCTTACTTTGAATGATTTCAGCATCGTCCGGCCGATGATGCCCTACTTCCACTCCGATGTTTACCAGAGGCTGGACGTGAGCATCGTCGACCATGTCATCATGGAGGAGCTGCTCGGGCTGACCCACGATAAGGCGGGGGCCTTCCTCGACTACACCAGCGACGCGCAGGACGCCGTCAACCGGGTACGTGAAAACGAGTACCAGATGGCCTTCATCGTCAATCCAGTCAAGCCGGAGGTCATCAAGGCCATCGCCGATAGCGGCGACCGCATGCCGCGGAAGTCCACCTACTTTTACCCCAAACTGCCCGCCGGACTGGTCTTCTACCGCTTCGGGTAAACGGGCGGTTTTTTCACCTTGTTTCACCGACTCGCCCCGTTGTATTTACGTTGACGCCAGGTCGGGATTATGTAGTATAATAATGAATAATCGGGCTATTGTCACACGTGATTTTAACGATAGCCATCCTGGAAACTGATTCCAGCTTCGGGGGAAAACATTTTGCCGGTTGAGGAAGAACTAGCCAGATTTACCCCCGCCGGGGACACCCTGCTCACGGTGGGGGTGTTCGACGGCGTGCACCTGGGCCATCAGGAGCTGATTGCCGAGCTGTTGACGCTGGCCCGGGAGAAGGGCCTGCTTTCCGGCGTGGTCACCTTCCGGCAGCACCCCGAGGACCTGCTGGTAAAAGGGGGTAAGCTGCCTTTCCTGACGGACATCGAGACCCGGACCGGGCTGCTCCGGGAAGAAGGCGTTGACCTTATCGTGCCACTAACGTTCAGTAAAGAGCTGGCCGGCCTCAGCGCCCGCCAGTTCGTCGGCATACTTCAAAAAAGCCTCAGGATGCGCGGCCTGGTGGTCGGTTCCGACTTTGCCCTGGGCAGGGGACGCGAGGGCGATACCGATGCCCTGCGCCGGCTCGGCCAGGAGATGGACTTCAGCGTGACGGTGGTGCCGCCGCTGACGGTCAACGGGGAAGTGGTCAGCAGCACGGCCATCAGGCAAGCCCTGGCCCGGGGGGACATGGAGAAAATCCGCCAGCTGACCGGGCGCTCCTTTATCCTCCGCGGGGAGGTGGTGACCGGGGCGGGACGCGGCGAGGGGCTGGGTTTCCCCACCGCCAACCTGGACATCCGCCCGGGGCAGGCCCTGCCGCCGGACGGAGTTTACGCCGGCTGGGCGCGTGTCAACGGTAAGACATACCAGTCGATGGCCAATATCGGGAAAAATCCTACTTTCGGTGACGCAAAGCGCACCGTCGAGTCCTACCTGGTCGATTACCACGGCAATCTGTACGGTGCGGAGCTCCGGCTCGACATCGTGGCCCGGCTCCGTGACGAGAAGAAATTCGCCTCGGCGGAGGCCCTCAAAAAACAGATGGCCGAGGATGTCAGAGAGGGTAAAATAATCCTCAAGCTGGTGGGGGATAACTAGCCATGGCCACCGGCGGTAAACCAGTGAAAAGCGCTGAATTAAACTACTTGCTGAAACGGGCGGTGGCGGAGATTATCGTCGAGGAAGAGATGGTGCAGATGCTCCGCTCCGGCCGGAAGCTGCGTCTCAAGGAGGGGTTCGACCCCTCCACCCCGGATATCCACCTGGGGCACATGGTCACGCTGCGCAAGCTCCGCCAGTTCCAGGAGCTGGGACACCAGATTGTGCTCATCGTGGCCGACTGGACGGCACAGATTGGCGACCCCTCCGGGGTATCGGCGACGCGCAAGATGCTGACCCCCGACGAGGTAAAGTCCAACGCCGAGACCTACATGAAACAGTTCTTCAAGATAGTCGATAAAGACAAGACCGAGGTCAGGTGGCAGAGCGAGTGGTTCGGCAAGTTCGACCTCGGCGACGTTATCCGCCTGACCAGCCGGTTCACCGTCGCCCAGTTCCTGGCGCGTGACGACTTCAACAAGCGGTACAACGAGGGGCGCCCCATCGCCATCACCGAGTTCCTCTACCCGCTGCTCCAGGCCTATGATTCCGTGGCCATCCGGGCGGACGTGGAGTTCGGCGGCACGGACCAGAAATTTAACTTCCTGGTGGGGCGGGAGCTCCAGGGGATGATGGGACAGCGCCCCCAGCAGTGCTTCATGATGCCGCTGCTGGTGGGGACGGACGGAGTCCAGAAGATGAGCAAGAGCCTGGGCAACTACATCGGCGTGGACGAGCCGCCGGAGGATATTTATGGCAAGACGATGTCCATCCCCGATAACCTTATC
>JBDRFW010000205.1:0-2323 GCA_043818415.1 Chloroflexota bacterium
CTCACATCATCACCGCCGCCATCACCTCCGTTCAGAACCTTACCAAGTGCGTGCGCAGCATCGGCATCGATATTGACGACCTCGTGATGGAGCCCCTGGCGAGCGCCGAGGCCGTCCTGACCCCGGAGGAGAAACAGGATGGCGTCCTGATGGCCGATATCGGCGGCGGTACCACGGACCTGGCACTTTTCAAGGACAATACTATCTACCATACTTCCGTATTACCCGTCGCCGGGTATCAGGTCACCCGGGATATCTCCGTGGGCTTGGGGCTTTCCTACGAGCTGGCCGAGGAGATGAAAAAGAAATACGGTAACGTGACGCCGGATAACGGGAATAAAGGCGGCAAAGAAATATCTATCACTCAAGACGGACACAGCGTTTCCTACAGCGACCTTTCCGAGATTATCAGCGTCCGCGTCGAGGAGCTGCTGCGACTCATTTTACTGGAATTGCCCCAGTCCGATCGTGCCAGTCTCATCCCGGCGGGGCTGGTTATCACGGGAGGCGGGGCCAATCTCCCGGGCATCGCTGAGCTGGGGGAAAAGGTGGCCAGGATGCCGGTAAGATTGGGCAAGCCGGTGAGACTGTTCGGCGTCTCGGACGCTCTCGATAACCCGGCCTATGCCACCGGTGTCGGCCTCCTCCTCTGGAAGCTGCATAACCGGGACGCGGAAACTTCCCAGTCCAAAGAGAGAGGTTTGCGCCATTTCCTGGCGCGGATGCTCCGACTTGCCCGGTAGTTCAGATTAAATGTCTCCCTTCAGAGGGAATTTAGACGGGGGTTGAAGATAATGTCTAAGTCGAGTTTCGTATCTAGCGGGGCCAAAATTAAAGTCATCGGCCTGGGAGGCTCCGGCTGCAACGCGGTTACCAGGATGGTCCACGAGCAGCTGCGCGGGGTAGAGTTCATCGCCATGAACACAGACGCCCAGCACCTGGAGGTCACCGAGGCGACGCAGCGCATCCAGCTCGGCGAGAAGCTGACCCATGGGCTGGGCGCCGGCGGCGACCTTAACACCGGCCGCCGCTCCGCCGAAGAGAGCCGCGACGCTATCCGGGAAGCCGTGGTCGGGGCGGATATGATATTCATCACGGCGGGCATGGGGGGCGGTACCGGCACGGGATCGGCGCCGGTGGTGGCGGAGATAGCCAAGCAGACCGGCGCCCTGACCATTGCCGTAGTGACCAAACCCTTCGGCTTCGAGGGGACTCACCGGAACAAGGTCGCCGAGGAAGGTATCGCCGACCTGATGGGCAAGGTGGATACCCTGATTATCATTCCCAATGACCGCCTGCTGGCCCTCTGCAACCAGAAGACCAGCGTGGACGGCGCCTTCAAATTGGCTGACGAAGTTCTTCATCACGGTGTCCAGGCCATCGCCGAGGTCATCACCGTTCCCGGCCTTATCAACCTGGACTTCGCCGACGTGCGGACGATAATGAAGGACGCGGGGCCGGCCTGGATGTCCATCGGGCGGGGGACCGGGCAGAACCGTGCTGTCGAGGCCGCCAGGGAAGCCCTGGCCAGCCCGCTGCTGGACGTTTCCATGCAGGGTGCCAAGGGGGTGTTGTTCAACGTCGCCGGCGGTAACTCGCTGACGCTCTACGAGGTGAACTATGCCGCCGAAGTCATCCGGCAAGCGGTTGACCCCAAGGCAAACGTCATATTCGGCGTGGTCCTTGATGCCAACCTGGGTAATGATATCAGGCTAACCCTTATCGCCACCGGCTTTGCCACCAAAGAAGCGCTGGCCGGTGCCTCCCGTGAAAAAGAGATGACGCGGCTGCTCAAGGGCCTGGAGGACGAAGAGCTTGATATGCCCTCTTACCTGCGACAGCGTAAAACCTCGCCGTCACCGCGGGCGAATACAGCGGTGAAATATTCAACTAACCGTGGGCAACGATAAACCGTAATAAGGAGATGATATGACCGTTACTGAAGTTACTCAAAAAGCAGCCCAATCATACCCGGGTAATTTGATGAAAAAGTTCATCAGTAACCGTTGCAGCCTGGGGTTGTTACGCTTCTTCGTGGCGCACCCCAACAGTCGCTTCAGCAAGCTGGCCATCGTTCACGCTATCGATGAAAACGGCAGCCGGCTGGAAGTTGAAAAGGCCCTGGAACAGCTGGAAAACGAAGGAATTTTAAAGCATAACACTGAGAGCAATACCTGCTTTTACTGTCTCACCCGGGACGAGCCGACGCGCCGGATGGTTTTAGAACTGGCGGGCTTTGGCTGGCGTCAATGGCAGCTGGTGCTGGAGCATAGCTGAACTGGCGTCCCTGGAGGGATTCGAACCCACGACCCGCTGCTTAGAA
>JBDRFW010000206.1:0-7437 GCA_043818415.1 Chloroflexota bacterium
ATAAGTGGGCAGGCAGCCGGCCATGACGCCCGCCACGGCAATCTTCTCGATGGTGGCCTTGCCCATCCGGGACTGCAGCTTGCCTAACAGATGGTCCGGCGACAGGTCCGTCCCGGTGAGCATCTCGGCCACGGCCTCTTCGGTGGGGGGGATAATGGGTAAGCCGTCCGTCCAGCCCCGCTGGTAGAAGAAGCGGTTGACCTCCTGGAGGCTGCCCTTGAAGATAATTCGGGCCGGTTTCTCCGCCTCCTTGGCTTTAGGCGCTTTTTCCTCGGCGGTGAGGGGCTTCGTCAGGGCCCCGATGATATCGTCCAAGGCGCCGTCGATACCGGCCTCGATGTCCGCCATGATGCTGGCCTCGCAGGGGACGGCGGTGGGAATGTACCGCAGTCCCGGGAAGCCCTGGCTGCGGGCGGCCGACTCCGCGTCATTGGCAAAGCCCCGGTTGGTCAGCGTGACCGTGGGCTTATGTCTCTCCTCGATGGAAGCTGTATCGTACACAAGGTACTTGGTACATGCCCCTCAGTCGCCGATGGCGCCGACGACCGCGTCCATCTCCTTGAGCCATTTCTCGAATTCATCCCTTTCATGGTCGACGGCCCTCTCATTGGGTTTCAGGTTGGCGAACCAGCTGAACTCGGCGGTGGGGGTACTTTTCCTTTAATCGCTTTTCAAGTACCTGGAGCGTTGGCTCGGCGCCGCGCTTGCTGTTGCGCAGCAGGCCTATTTTCTTGCCCGCTAAATCGGCAACCGGGGGATTGATACCCCGGAAGGGTATGGGGTCGGCCTCAGCCCAGGGACTGAGTACCTCGTAAGAGGCGCCCGATTTCTCCGCACTCATATCTTTTACCTCCCGCTCCTTTCGGCTTCGTTACGGGTGGGCATGTAACACGGATTTAATTTAATCGTAACACATTTTTAACGTGAACGAAACACCGACGAAACATGGCTCCCCTATGATGAAAGTATAGGACAACAATAGACAGAAGGAGGAGGAAAAAATGGAAATCGTCTTTGGTGGAATCGCTTTTGTGGTACTGTTCGCCGCCTGGGTGGTCGTCCCCACCGTGGTCAAGAAGCGCCATGAGGTCCGCGCTGAAAAAGACGGCGACTAACCCGGTAGCCTGAAAGTTCTGAGACGGAGGACAAGGTGATGGAAAAAGAAAAGAGGTGGAAAGTCCCCTTCCTGAAGCGCCGGAGCTTCATCGCCGCCGTGATGGTGGTGCTCCTGGGGGTGGCCTTCCTGGGTGTCCCGGCGCTCGTCCGGGCGGCCGACCCTTCCGGGACCGATACGCTTAACGCCGACCCTTCGGCGGCGCTGAACATGGCCTGGACGCTCATCGCCGGATTTTTGGTCTGGTTCATGCAGCTGGGGTTCGCCTTCCTGGGGGCGGGACTGATAAGGGCCAAGAACACGGTCAATTACTTCACCAAGAGCTTCATGGACTTCTGCATCGCGTCCCTGGGGTTCTGGGCGTTCGGCTTCGCGCTGATGTTCGGCGGCTCGCAGCTGTTCCCGGGATTGGAGCTGGGCAACGGCTTTCTGGGGTACTCGGGCTTTTTCCTGAGCGGTGAAAGCTACGATGTTTCCACCATTATGTTCTGGTTTTTCCAGATGGTCTTCGCTGCCACCGCCTGTACCATCGTGGCCGGGGCCGTGGCCGAGAGGATGAAGATAACCGCCTACCTGGCCTACAGCTTCATCATCGGGGCCATCATCTACCCTGTCTACGGTCACTGGGTCTGGGGCGGCGGCTGGTTGAGCAACATCACCATCGGTGGCGTTACCGGCGTCGTCGATTTTGCGGGGTCGGGGGTGGTGCACGTGGTCGGCGGCCTGACGGCCCTGGTGGCCGCGGCGATGGTCGGCCCGCGCATCGGCCGATTCAGTAAGGACGGCAAGCCCAACGTCATCAAGGGGCACAGCGTACCTTATGTGGTCATCGGCACCTTTATCCTGTTCTTCGGCTGGTTCGGGTTTAACGCCGGGAGCACCCTGGCGGCCACCGAGCTTCGCATCTCGGTCATCACGGTCAACACCTTCCTGGCGGCCGCCACGGGGGCGGTGGTGGCCCTCTACTGGAAGTTCGCTACCACCGGCAAGGCGGATATCCTGTCCGCCTGCAACGGGGCGCTGGCCGGGCTGGTGGCCATTACCGCCCCCTGCGCCTTCGTGGCGCCCTGGGCGGCCGTGGTCATCGGGGCAGTTTCCGTGCTCTTCCTCTTCGCCACCGGGCACATCGTGGAGCGCGTCCTCAAGGTTGACGACGCCGTCGGCGCCGTGCCGGTGCACTTCGGCGCGGGCCTCTGGGGCCTGCTGGCGGTGGGCATCTTCGCCGATGGCACCTACGGCGTTATCGGTCTCATCGCCGGGGTCTGGGGACAGCTGGTCCTCCAGGTCATCGACATCGCGGCGCTGGTCGTCTGGGTACTGCCTACGGTCTTCGTGACCTTCTGGTTGATTAAGAAGAGCATGGGGCTCCGGGCGAGCCGGGAGGAAGAGCTGAGCGGACTGGATATGCCGGAGCACGGCATCGAGGCTTACCCGAAAGAGCAGCCCGTGAACGCCTGACGGGTCGTATCAAAGAAAAGAAAAAAGGGGCCGGGCAAACCACCCGGCCTCTTCTTTTTGACGATATTATTTTACCGGTACGCGCCGCTTACCGGCCCGCTTTTTTGAGGTATTTCTCCACGGTGGCCAGCAGCTCCTTGGGGGTGACCGGCTTTTCGATGTAGTCCTCGGCCTCCAGTCCCATGCCGCGACTCCGCGGGATGGAGGTGCCCTGGCCCTTGGACGAGTAGCTCGTGAGCATCAGCACCGGAATCCCGGCAAGCTGCGGGTCTTTCTTGAGCTGCTCCGCCGCGGTAAAGCCATCCTCCACCGGCATGATAACATCGAGGAGAATCAGGTCCGGCTTCTCCGTTCTGGCCTTGCGCAGGGCCTCGTCACCGTTGACGGCGACGACTACCTGGTAGGGCCGGCTCTCCAGGACGATCCTGGTAGATTCGACAAAATCGGGATCATCATCAACGAGCAGGATTTTGGCTTTTTTCTCCACTTGGAACGGCCTCCTTAACTAATCAGCATCACCCGGCAGCATCAGCGTTTCATCTTTTTAATCAGCGTGCCCACCCGGTCCAGGAGGACATCGGGGGACATCGGTTTTTCAATGTAATCGTCCACGTCCAGCTCGAGCCCGGTCTCCAGCTCGTAGCGCCGGCGGCTGGCCTCTTCCCTCACGGAGGTCAGGATTAAGATGGGGACATTACGGAACTTTCCCCACCGGGGGTCCTGGAGCTCCTTGCAGACGCCGAACCCGTCCAGCTTGGGCATCATCAGGTCGAGAATCATCAGGTCCGGGTTTTCCGCTTTCAGGGTAGCCAGGCCTTCTATTCCGTCCCGGGCGGTAACGACGGCGTAGCCCTGGGTCTCCAGAATCATGACCACCGCGTCCAGAATATCGGGGTCGTCATCAACAACGAGAATCTTGCCTGGCATGTTTCACTCCTTTGCAAACGGCTCTGCGATATTAGTACCTGGTGCGCCGGCAAATCAGTACCTGTTATCCGAGGGAATTTGTACGGGCGGTCCGGCAGAAATATTACCTGAATGACTTACCGTGGATATTATAGTACAGGTCTGGGCATAAGTCCAGCCTTTTCCACCATCTCCTGGACAATATCCTCCCAGCCCACCGCCATGATATGGATGCCGTGGACGCCCGGTATTTCCTTGATCTGCTCGATAATATCCAGGATTATCTTGACGCCTTCTTCCTTGGCTTTCTCCGCCTTTTCCAGTCGATTGATAATCTCGTCGGGGACGGTCACCCCGGAGACATAGTCCCGCATGTAGCGGGCCATACCCAGTGACCGGATGGGGATGACGCCGGCCAGGATGTGCACCTTCTTATCGAGGCCCATGTCGCAGGCCATCTGCATGTACTCGGCGAACCGGGGCACGTCATAGACCGCCTGCGTCTGGATGAAGTCCACGCCCGCCTTGACCTTCTTCGCCAGCCGCTTGACGCGGTACTCAAATGGGTCGGCGAAGGGGTTGGCGGCCGCCCCGATGTACATCGGCACGTCGCCGGAAATATCCTCCCCGTTGAGGAACTTCTTCTCATCGCGCATCTGCTTCATCATCTGGATCAGCTGAATGGAATCGATATCGAAGACGCCCTTGGCCTGGGGGTGGTTGCCGAACTTCTGGTGGTCGCCGGAGAGGCAGAGGAAGTTGCCGACGCCCAGGGCGATGGCGCCGAGGATATCGGCTTGGAGGGCCAGGCGGTTGCGGTCCCGCACCACCATCTGCATCACCGGCTCGACGCCGGCCTGCTTGGTGATGACACAGCCGGCCAGGCTGGACATCCGCACGATGGCCGTCTGGTTATCGGTGATATTGACGGCATCACAGCAGTGGCGCAGCATCTCCGCCTTGCGCTGGATAACGGCCGCGCTGGTGCCCTTGGGAGGACCCGCCTCGGCCGTGACGGCGAACTTGCCGCTCTCCAGTATTTTCTCCAGATTCGTTCCCGCTTTCATTGGCGTGGTCTCCTCTTAGCTTTTTTCGGTTTGGGCAGCGTCAGGCTGAACTTCGTCCCGGCATGGCCGTTCCAGGGGCTTTCCGCCCATATCTTGCCCCCGTGGGCCTCCACGATTCTCTTGGTGATGGACAGGCCGAGGCCCGTCCCCTTGACCTCCACGTTGCTGGCGCGGAAGAAGTCCTCAAAGAGCCGGGGCATATCCTCGGCGGGGATGCCGATGCCGGTATCCATGATCTCGACCAGCACGTCTTTAGGGCGTTCCTCCACGCGGAGGGTTATCGAGCCCTCCGGGGTGTAGTTGATGGCATTGTTGACCAGGTTGGTGAAAACCTGCTGCAGCCGTGAGGCCGAGCCCTTGATTTTGGGGAGCCCCTCCGGAATCTCCACCTTCAGCTTGATTCCCTTTTCCTTGGCCAGGCTGCTCTGGGTGTCCAGGGAGTCCTTAATCGCCTTGCGCAGGGAGACGTCCTTCATCTCCTGGACTAGCTGGCCGGTCTCGATGCGCGGTATATCCAGCAGGTCGCTGATGAGGGTGAGCAGCTCGTTGATGCGGCGCGTGGAGCGCTCCAGCATGTTCTTCTGCTTCTCCGAAATTTCCCCGGCAAAGCCTCCCAGTATCACCCAGAGGAAGCCCTGGATGGCGGTGAGCGGCGCTTTGAGGTCGTGGGCGGCGATGCCGATGAAGCGCAGGAAGCGGCTCCGCTCCTCCTCCAGTTTGGCTATCTCGCCGGAGGCGCGCTCCAGCTCGCCGGTCTTCTCGGCGATCAGGCGCTCCCGCAGCTCCACCACCTGGCGCTGCCGCTTGCGCAGCTCCCCGGCCACGGCCGTGGTCACGTAGGTGGTGCCGTAGAGCAGGAAGGCCAGGGCGGCCAGCATAGCCAGGAGGTAGCTTCCCTCCCGGTACAGCCCGGGGGCGGCGAAGCCGGAGAGATTGACATGGGGTATCACCCCCGCGTATTCCAGGCCCACCAGCAACATTACCAGGACGATGGCGATGGTGGACAGCAGGTAGACCATCCGGTAGTTCAGCCCGATGCTGGCCAGGACGATGTGAAAGACAAAAAAGAAGATGAAAGGATTTTCTATGCCCCCGGTGAAGTGGAGCAGCACGATGAGGGCGAACATATCCAGCAGGATATGGGTGTAAGTGTACTGCCGGACGCGCGGTATGACCAGGGGTTCCGGGATGGTCCCCAGGCCCCGGACCTGCCACATCAGCACCAGGTTGTACAGGGCCATGAAGATACAGACGATAAGTACCGGCTCGGTGGGGAAGACGATATCGAATATCCACCGGGCGATGACGGTGACGACGATAATCCCGAGGATGGCCCCCCAGCGCATATTGTTGAACACGTGGAGGCGCATCACCAGGGTCTCTTCTTCGGGGGTGCGCTCGACGGCTGCTACGGTCGGAACCTTATCGTTCATGCTACTGCTGGCAGACACCATCCGCCTTTAATATTTCTTCCCGGTGGTTTTCAGGGGGGACTAGCTCTTGGTCACGGCGGCCTCCGGCTCCACCCCGGGCCGAACGATGCCGCACTCGGCATCCACGTTGACCATGCGGGGCCGCCGGAAACGCTGACGCTCCAGTCTTTCACCGGCTCAATCGCTTCCATCTCGTCAAGGCGCCCCGTCGCCGCGAGGCGGTCGTAAATAATCTGCCAGGCGCAGGGGACGTCCGGCGAAATCTCGCATTTGCCATCGGAAGAGCCGCCGCAGGGCCCGTTGAGCAGGCTCTTGGCGCACCGCACCAGGGGGCAGACACAGGCCGTCCGGCCCAGCACGCAGCTGGCGCACTGGAGGCAGACCTCGGCGAAGTGCCCGGGCTTGTCCTCGATGCCGATGAACATGGTGTTCAGGCCGGGGTAGACCGGCTTGACGTCCTTCATGTGGATGGCGATGTTCTGTACCCCGATGGCGCAGGTCATCGCGACGATGCAGTCGGCCTTGTCAATGGCCTCGGCCTCCTCCCGCAGGGCGTCCGCGGTCAGCTCGTCGCAGGCGGTGGGTATCACCATCCAGCCGCTGACCTTCTTGCCGGCGGCCTCCAGCTGCCGCTGTATCTCCATAACCTCGGACTTGCCGCCGGTATGGCACAGCGTGGCGCAGGTACCGCAGCCGATGATGTGCACCCACCGGCACTTATCGACGTATTGCATAATCTCTTCAATCGGTTTCTGTTCCGTGATTGTCTTCATATCAGGCCACCCCCCTTATTTGCCACTGATTCCTTTATCGTAATCCTCCCGGAAATACTTCAGGGTATCCACCACGGCGAACGGCGCCGCCTGCCCCAGGCCACAGAGCGAGGAGAGCGCCATGGTATCGGCCAGGACCTCCATGTAGCCGATATCCCGGGCCGCCCCCTCCCCCCGGCGGAAACGCTCCATGACCTCCACCAGCCATTCCGTGCCCTGCCGGCAGGGCGTGCACTTGCCGCAGGACTCCTCCGCCAGGAACTCCATCGTCCGCCCGACGATTTCCAGGAGGTCCCGGCTACTGTTGTAGACAGTGATGGCCCCGGCGCCGAGGTAGCTCTCGAAGGCCAGCGGCGTGTCAATCTGGTCGTAAGGTATAATGCGGCCGGTGGCGCCGCCGATCTGTATCATCTTGATGTCCCTGGCCCCGGCCAGCCCCTCCACCAGCTCCCGCAGGGGGCTGCCCAGCACCATCTCGTAGACGCCGGGCCTGGCCACGTCCCCGCTGACGGAAAAGACCTTGGTGCCCTTGCTGCGCTCCGTCCCCATGCCCGCGTACCAGGCGCCGCCCTTGAGCACGATGGGCGCCACGTTCATCAGGGTTTCCACGTTGTTGATGGTGGTGGGCTTCTGGAACAGCCCGGCGACGGTGGGGAAGGGGGGACGGTAGCGCGATTCGCCGCGCT
>JBDRFW010000207.1:0-6035 GCA_043818415.1 Chloroflexota bacterium
GGCCAGGTGACCGCCCGGGCCCGGCTCACGGAGTCGTCCCCGCCCGGCACCATCGCCATGACCTTCCACTTTGCGGAGAGCCCCACCAACGAGCTGACCAACCCCGCCCTGGACCCCGTGGCCAAGACACCGGAGCTCAAGGTAGCCGCGGTAAGAGTGGAGAAGGTGGAGCGGGTGGCCGTCCCGACGAACTGATAGGTAGATATTTTATATCTACCTCACCCCCTGTGTCCCCCTCTCCTGACGAGGTGTCAAAGGAGAGGGGGAAATAAAATAAGAGAGGGGCTGATGCCCCTCTTAAACACCCCGCTTTCTAAGTGAATTGGAGTTTAAGACTATCCCCCTTCCCGCAATAGCCTCTCGGCGGTGATGGCGGCCATAGCGCCGTCCCCTACCGCGGTGGCTATTTGACGCGGGGAGCCGCTCCGGATATCCCCCGCCGCCAGGATACAGGGGATTTCTGTTTCCATGCACTCGTTAACGATGATTTGCCCCTGGTCGTCCAGCGGCACGATGCCGTCAAGGTATTCGGTATTGGGCTTGAGCCCGATGGACACCAGCACCCCGGAGACGTCGAGGCTCGATTCTTGATTATTCTTCACGTTGCGGACCCTGATTTGACTGACGGAATTCTCCCCCATTATCTCCTCGACCACCGTGTCCCAGAGCACTTCTATCTTTGGTTCCGCCAGGGCCCTCTCCCGCAGGATACCGGTGGCCCGGAGCTGGTCCCGCCGGTGTACCAACAGTACCCGGGAGGCGAACTTGCTCAGGTAAAGGGCCTCGGTGACGGCCGCGTTACCCCCGCCGCACACCGCCACCACCTTGTCCGCGTACTGGCCGGCGTCGCACAGGGCGCAGGAGAAGACGCCCTTCCCCGTCAGCTCTTCCTCGCCGGGGACGCCCAGCTTTTTGTGCCCGGAGCCGCCGGCGATAATCACGATGTTGGTGGTAAATCCCCGGCCGCGGGCGCAGCCCACCCACCGCGTGCCGGAAAAGACCTCCAGGCCGGTGACCTCGGCGGTTTCCGTCTCCAGGCCGTATTTCCCGGCCTGCTTGACCATCTCCGCCGCCAGCTCCGCGCCGGCGATACCTCCGGCATAGCCGGGGTAGTTCTCCACCAGCTCGATGTTCCTGATGTAGCCCCCGACGGTATCCTTATCAAGGAGGATGGTCCGCCGCCGGGCCCGGCCCAGGTAAAGCCCGGCGGTCAGTCCCGCCGGCCCTCCCCCGATGATAACGACGTCCCAGTCGAACATTGCCATCCTCCGTTCCGGTAAAAAGATTGAGAGTACCGCCAAGGAACAGGATAACAGACGCATACATAACGGTCAATCGTACCCGTGTTGCTACAGGCGTGGGCGTTGTGCTAAGATTAATAAGGAAATGGTTAGTTTCCTCAATGAGGTCAGGTCCACCCCCGGCGGCGAACATATCCTAGCCTGTATCCAGTGCGGCACCTGCACGGGCAGCTGCCCGATGGCGGCATTCATGGAATACCCCCCGCGGAAGATAATCGCCATGATACGGGCCGGGATGAGGGACGAGGTGCTCTCCAGTAACTCCATGTGGTTCTGCCTTTCCTGCTACACCTGCACCGCCCGCTGTCCCAAAGGCGTCAAACCCACCGAGCTGGCCCATGCCCTGGAGAGCCTGGCCAGTCGGCACGGCTTCACCATCGGGGGGACGCGGACGCCGTCGATGTACCGCAGCTTCGTCGACTCCATGCGGGCTAACGGGCGCGTCCATGAGTTGGGCATGATGACTAAGTACTACATGTCCATGGCCCCCGACCTGCTGGCCCACCCCGTGGCGACCATCAAGATAGCGCTCCTGGCCTTGAAGCTTTTCACCCGAAAGCGCCTGCCGATGATGTCCCACCGTATCAAGGGGCGGAACGACCTCTCCCGGATTATCCAGAAATTTAGAGAGGCAAGGGGCACCAGTTGAAATATTACAGCTACTTCCCCGGCTGCTCGGCGGAGAGCACCGGGCTGGGCCTGGGCCTTTCAACCCGGGCCATCGCCAAACCTCTCGGTTTCGAGCTGGTGGAGATTGAGGACTGGAACTGCTGCGGCTCAACGCCCTACGGCTCCCTCGACGAGGAGGAAGCGATAGTCATCGCTGCCCGCAACCTGGCGCTGGCGGAGAAGATGGGGTTCGACCTGGTGACACCGTGCAGCTCGTGTTACGTGACCCTGGCCGGGGCCAACGGGCATCTGCAGGGGCACCCCAGGATGCTGGCCCGCGTCAACGAGGCCCTGGCGGTGGCCGGCCTGAACTACCGCGGCAGCCTGCGGGTGAGGCTCCTGGTGGACGTCCTGGTCAACGATATCACCCCGGAGGTCATCGCCGCTAAGCTGAAGAAACCGCTCCGCGGCGTTAGAGTGGCCCCCTACTACGGCTGCCAGATGGTACGTCCCCAGTACGGCCTGGACGATACCGAGCACCCTCAAACGCTGGACCGCCTGGTGGCCAGCACCGGTGCCGAGGCGGTGGACTTTCCGCTCAAGGCGCGCTGCTGCGGGGGGTCGCTGACCCTCTCCGAGGAGGACAGCGTGCTGCACCTGATGTACAAGCTGCTCCGGAGCGCCGCCGCCGGCGGTGCTCAATGCCTGGTGACGCCCTGCCCCCTCTGCCAGACCAACCTCGATGCCTACCAGTACCGGGTCAATGCGAAGTTCAAGACGGACTTCAGGATACCGGTGCTCTTTATCACCCAGCTGATTGGCATGGCCCTGGACATCGATGCCAGGTCGCTGGGTATGTTTACCAATATCGTCCCGCCCCGCGAGCTGCTGGACTACGTTTACCGGGACTATTTTACGACCAACCGTGTTAAGGAATAAGCGTTGAAGAGTCGACGCCTGAGAGGGGGGTTGATTTTGGAACCGAGAATCGGGGTCTATATCTGCCACTGCGGCAACAACATCGCCGGCACGGTGGATGTTGAAGACGTGGCCCGCTCCGCTCAGGAGCAGGAGGGGGTGGTGGTATCGCGTACCTACCGCTTCATGTGCTCCGACCCCGGCCAGGAGATGATTAAGCGGGATGTCCAGGAGTACGGACTCAACCGCGTGGTGGTGGCGGCCTGCTCCCCGACGATGCACGAGTCCACCTACCGCCGCGTCCTCCAGGAAGTTGGTCTTAACCCCTATTTCTTTGAGATGGCCAATATCCGCGAGCATGTCTCCTGGGTCACCGTCGACAAGAAGAAGGCCACCGAGAAAGCCAAGGCGCTGGTCGCCGCCGCCGTCCGGCGGGTCTACTATCACCAGCCGCTGGAGACGCGGCAGGTGCCCGTCAACCCTAACACCCTGGTGGTCGGCGGGGGCATTGCCGGCATCCAGGCGGCCCTCAAGATTGCCGATTCCGGCAACAAGGTGTACCTGGTGGAAAAGAGCCCCAGCGTCGGCGGTCACATGGCCCAGCTGGACAAGACCTTCCCCACCCTGGACTGCTCCGCCTGTATCCTCACCCCCAAGATGACCCTGGTGGGCTCCCACCCCAATATCCAGCTGCTCACCTGGAGCGAGATTGAGGAGGTCTCCGGCTACGTCGGCAACTTCAAGGTTAAAATCAGGAAGAAGGCCCGGTACATAGATTTGGACAAGTGTACCGGCTGCGGCGAATGCGCCAAGAACTGCCCGGTGCACTACCTGCCCCAGTATAAAAAAGGAAACGGCGATGGCAACGGAACTGGCGAAGATTAACGAGATTATCGATAAATACCCGGCCCAGCCCTCGGTGCTAATCCAGCTCCTGCTGGATATCCAGGGACAGATCAACTGGATTTCCCGGGAAACGGTACAGTGTGTCAGCGATAGGCTGGGCGTTCCCGTCAGCCAGATATACCGGGTGGCCAGCTTCTACAAGGCCATGAGCCTCAAGCCCCGGGGCAAGCACGTCGTCAATGTCTGCCTGGGCACCGCCTGCCACGTGCGCGGCGCCACGCGGCTCATCGACAAGCTGGAAGACACCCTGGGCATCAAGCCCGGCGAGACCACGGAAGATAAAAAGTTCTCCCTGGAGAGGGTCAACTGCCTGGGCTGCTGCGCCCTGGGGCCGGTGATGCTGGTGGACAAGAACTACCACGGCAAAATGACCCCCGCCAGGGTGGGACCGATTTTGAAGGAATACAAATAGATGGAACGGTTAAACTCGCCAGAGGCGCTGGAGAAGCTCCGGCAGGAGATAATAGCCGGGCGCGACCCGGATAAGCCCTGCATCACGCTCTGCTCCGGCACGGCCTGCAACGCCAACGGCAGCGAGAAAATCGCCCCCGTTTTCGCCGCGGAGATTGAGAAGCAGGGACTCAAGGGCGAGGTGGACTTGAGGCGGACGGGCTGCCACGGTTTCTGCGAGCGCGGCCCCATCGTGGTCATCTACCCGGAGGAGATATGCTACCTCCAGGTGCAGCCGGGGGACGTGGCGGAAATCGTCGCCCAGACCATCAAGGAGAAGAAGGTCGTCGAGCGGCTCATCTACAAAGACGCCAGCGGTGCCGGGATAGCCCACGAGCCGGAGATTCCTTTCTACAAGCACCAGCAGCAAATCGTCTTCGGGTTCAACCGCAAAATCGACCCCCGCAGCATCGACGACTACCTGGCCGTCGGCGGTTACCGCGCCCTGGCCAAAGCCCTCTCTATAATGACCCCGGAGCAGGTGATGGAGGAGGTCAAGAAGGCCAAGCTGAGGGGGCGGGGCGGCGGCGGCTTTCCCACCGGCCGGAAGTGGGAAACGACGCGGGACGCCCCCGGCGAGCCCAAGTACGTCATCGTCAACGCCGACGAGGGCGACCCCGGCGCTTACATGGACCGCAGCCTGCTGGAAGGCAACCCCCACAGCGTGCTGGAGGGCCTCCTCATCGGCGCTTACGCCATCGGCTCTCACCAGGGCTTTATCTACGTACGTGCCGAGTACCCCCTGGCCGTGGAAAACGTCAATATCGCCATCAGGCAGGCGCAGGAGTATGGTCTGCTCGGTGAGAATATCCTCGGCTCGGGGTTCGATTTCACCATCGATGTCCACCGCGGGGCCGGGGCCTTCGTCTCCGGCGAGTCCAGCGCCCTGATGACGGCCATCGAGGGCAAGGTCGGCGAGCCCCGCCCGAAGTACATCCGTACGGCCGTTAGCGGCATCTGGGACAAGCCGAGCAACCTCAACAACGTCGAGACCTGGGCCAACGTGCCCCTGATTATCGATAGGGGGGCGGACTGGTTTGCGTCCATCGGCACCGCCGGCAGCAAGGGCACCAAGATATTCTCGCTGGTAGGCAAGGTGAACAACACCGGCCTGGTGGAAGTGCCCATGGGCGTGACGCTGCGCCAGATAATCTTCGATATCGGCGGCGGCACCCCCGGCGGCAAGAAGTTCAAGGCCGTCCAGACCGGCGGGCCATCCGGCGGCATGATTCCCGAGAAGTTCCTCGACGCGCCGGTGGACTTCGACGAGCTGACCAAGCTCGACTCGATGATGGGCTCCGGCGGCATGATTGTCATGGACGAGGATACCTGCGTCGTGGACGTGGCCCGCTACTTCATCGACTTCCTCTGCGACGAGTCCTGCGGTAAATGCGTCCCCTGCCGCGAAGGGCTGAAGCACATGCGCGAGATTCTCAACGATATCGTCAGCGGGCGGGGCAAGCCGGGCGATATCGAGCTGATGGAAGGGCTCTCTAAAATAATGGCGCGCGCCTCCCTCTGCGCCCTGGGGCAAACGGCGCCCAACCCGGTCATGACCACCATCCACTACTTTCGCGACGAGTACGAGGCCCACGTCAACGAAAAGCGGTGCCCGGCGCTGGTCTGCAAGGAGCTAATCTCCTACTACATCGACCCCGCCAGGTGCCAGGCCTGCATGATTTGCGGTCGGGAGTGCCCGGTCAACGCCATCAGCGGCGGCAAGGGCATCATCCACGTCATCGACCAGCAGAAGTGTACCAAGTGCGGCACCTGCCTCGATGTCTGCCCGGCCCGCTTCCGCGCCGTCACCAAGCTCTCCGGGGAGCCGGTACCGGCCGCTATCCCGGAGAG
>JBDRFW010000208.1:0-8265 GCA_043818415.1 Chloroflexota bacterium
GTGTGCGTGGCCACATAGTCTTTATCATAGATGTTTTCGGTAATCCAGACGTAAGCGATGGCCAGGCGCATGGCTGCGTCCGTGTTGGGTAATATCGGTATCCATTTATCGGCGTGCACCCCGGCGCCGTAGTTGAGGTCCGGGCAGATGAAGATGCCTTTTATCCCCAGCTCCCCGAGCCAGTAGCATAACCGACTCTGCGCCTGGCCGTGAAACGCCCAGGGCGTAGTCTCGGGGTCGCATCCCCAGTACAGGATGAGCTCGCAGTTCTCGGCGATGTCCGGGACCATGTTGATCTGTGACTCGATGCCTACCGGATCCATGCCCCAAGCATGCTTGGCCCCCCAGTAGAACCCCTCCCAGCTGTCCGGGTTCCTGGTCTGGAGGGTATAGCCGCCCATGTGCTTGAGAAGCAGGGCGGGACAGGCGTGGGACGGGTGCACCACACCAGTCTCCCCATGGCCGTCTCCCTGCAACAGCACGGCCGATGGCCCGTATTTCTTCTGGACCCTCTTCAGCTCGCTGGTGATGATGTCCAGGGCCTCGTCCCAGGATATCCTGACGTACTTGCTTTCCCCCCGCTTCTCCGGATTTCTCTTGCCGTCGGGGTCCCAGTCGACCCTTTTCAGCGGGTGAAGCACCCGGTTGCGTGAGTAAACTCGTTTCTTGTAACCCAGGCTGTGCGGCGAAGGTAACGACTGCAGGCGGGGCCGGAAGACCTTGCCGCGGGCGTGAATCTCCCAGATGCCGAACTCCTCGGAGCGGTATTTCCAGTCGTAGTGGAACGGCCTCAGCCTGACGATTTTTCCATCCCGGACGTCCACGGCCACGGTGGAGCCGCCGGTACCGGTCTCCCCGATGAGACCCATGGCTTTGATAAAAGTTTTTTCTGCCCCGTTTTTCTTGCCTGGTCCGCGTTTATCTGCCATGTTGCCTCCCAATTGTGAACTTATAGCCAGACTCGGGGCCCAGGATAACTGAAAAAACTAATCGCGGCATTAGTATATTCACATTTTCGGCTACAAGTCAACCCAATCTGCACTTAATCCAGAGACAGTTTGCGCTTCATTAAGTCGTGCACCGGTAAGGACCTTTCTTTTAACAGAACCATGAAATTGCATTATTGACAAATCGGTATTCCCCATCTATAATCTGCTTGACCATGTCCAGTCTCGTTGAACGTATAATTTATCAAGGGAGGTGTGATATGTAATCAAATCCTGATGGTTTTTTCCACATCCGTCGAAAACCAAAGTCTGGGAAGGAGACTATGTAAATGAGAAAATTTTTATTTCTGTTAGTTATCATTATTCTGACCAGCGCCGTTATTTTTGGTTGTACTCAACCAGCCCCGGCCCCGGCACCTGCTCCGGCTCCGGCCCCAGCGCCAGCCCCGGCCCCGGCACCTGCTCCGGCCCCGGCCCCAGCGCCAGCCCCGGCGCCAAAACCGGCTCCGGCTCCGGCGATGAAACCGATGAAACTCCAGTTCAACAATGGTCAGTTTGGTCCTAATGACGTCCCCAGCCTGACGTTCCGGTGGTTCACCGATATGGTAACCGAACGGACCAATGGCTTACTGACATTTTCACACATTTATTCCTACGCTCTGACCAAGCCCGGAGAGGAAATAGCCGCTCTCCAGGCCGGTTTAGTTGACGTGGGAAATACCTGTGTGGTATATCACCCCACCACACTGTACATTAACTCCGGTTTCCCCCGCGCCGTGCCCTTCGCCATCAGTGACGTACGCCCCGCCGCCGAGGTTATGTACAAGATTTACTATGAAGGCGAGACAGCCAAAATCCTGTCCGGAGAATATGCCAAGCAGGGCCTGACCTTCCTGTTCGTCACCGTCGATGACAGTTATGTCCTTGAATCGAAGACGCCCATCACCACGCTGATGGACCTCAAAGGTAAAAAGGTAGCCTGTCTGGGTTCTCAGGCCGGGTGGCTCGCCGCTGCTGGCGCGGCGCCCGTGGGGATGCCCATCGGGCCCCGGCCGACCGCACTGCAGACCGGTGTTGTCGAGGTATCCGCGACGCCCTTCGAGATAAGCTACCCGTTCAAGCTCTATGAATTTGCCCCCCACATGATTCAGACGGGGTGGGGCGCCGTTACCGGTAACCCGATTTCCTGGAACACGGAGAAATTTAACCAGCTACCCGCGGACGTTCAGAAGATTCTCATGGATACCGGCAAGGAAGCCTTCAAGAAGAACGTCGACTTCACGGAGAAGTGGTACGAGACTTCGCTATCCCTCGCCAAAGCGGCCGGACAGATTGTCCATCCCGCGTTCTCCGCTGCGGACCAGGCCGCCTGGTCAGCCCTCCTCGGCGAGCCGGTGGTGGACTGGGTGAAAGCCGCCGAATCCAAAGGCATCCAGGGGGCGGATAAAGTGGTGGCGAGGTATATTGAGCTAACCGAGGCAACCGGACACAAGTTCCCCAAGCAGTGGATGGTTAAATAGCCCGTTGGCGACTTACTGAAACCAGAGCTTAAAAGTAATGCAATCTCCGAAAGGGATTAACCGGGTAGCCGATATAAGCTTAAATATAAATAGGTGGCTGGCGGTGGTGAGCGGCATCATTATCATGTTGCTGTGCCTCTATACCACCGGTGATGTCATCGGGCGTTATGTCTTTAACAAGCCGTTGTGGGCTGCCTATGAGTTGTCCTTAATCTTCTTGATATATATAACCTTTTGGGGAATTGCCTACGTTCAGTCCCGCGGGGGCCATATGCGGCTGGGGTTCCTCTGGCAGCAGTGCGGCCCCCGCGGTAAGGCTACTCTCGACCTGCTTACCGTGCTCATCGGGCTTTTCCTCTTTGCCATCATCACCTGGCAGGGCTGGCAGTGGGCTATCGAGTCCTGGACGATAAAAGAGAGCACCATGGGCGCCTGGACCGTCCCGCTGTTCCCCGCCAGACTCGGGCTGGCCATCGGTTCGGTCACGCTACTTTTGCAATACGTCATTGACCTCATCCGGCACATCAGTCAGCTCTTTACTACCGACCAGGTTGGTGTGAAACCATGAGCCCCGAAATTATTGCCGTCGGTTTCTTTGTCCTGGCGATTGTCCTGCTCATCCTGGGGGTGCATATCGGCCTGGCCCTGGCGCTGGCCGGTGCCATCGGCTCGTTCGCCGTCATCGGCAACTTCAGCACGGTCTTCGGTTTGTTAAAATCCACTCCGTATTATTCCATCTCGATATACGAGCTTTCCGTGGTCCCCCTGTTTATCCTTATGGGGATGTTCAGCCTTTACGGCGGCATCAGCGAATCGGCTTACCGGGCCATCAACAGCTGGGTTGGCAGGTTCCGGGGAGGGCTGGGCATCGCCACTGTCTGGGCCTGTACCGCCTTCGGGGCTACCTCCGGCTCCTCGGTGGCCGCCGCCTCCGTTTTCACCAAGGTGAGCTATCCGGAGATGAAAAGGGAGGGTTACGACCCGAATTTTGCCTGCGCCAGCATCGCGGTGTCGGCCGGTATCGCCATGCTCATTCCCCCGAGCCTGTACGCGGTGATATACGGTATGCTGGCCCAGGCGTCTATCGCCAAGATGCTGATGGCCGGGGTGTTGCCCGGTATACTCCAGGCAGCCACCCTTTCCCTGGGTATCTTCATCATGGCGTTGAGGAACCCCGGACTGGCCCCGCGGTCACTCACCGTTTACGTTTGGAAGGAACGGGTGGTCTCCAGCCTGAATGCCTGGCCGATGCTCGTGCTGGCGGCTATCATCATCGGCGGTATCTATTCCGGCGTGTTTACGCCGACTGAAGCGGCGGCCGTGGGCGCCTTTGCCGCCCTGGTGATATGCCTTGCCCGCCGCAAGCTCAACGGGGGTCAGCTGAAAGACTCACTGATAGATACGGCCTTTACCACGGCCATGCTGAACCTGGTCATCATCGGGGCTACCGTCTTTTCCCGCCTGCTGACCATCAGCGGCCTGCCTATATGGCTGGGCGGAATCATCGTCAACTCGGGGCTGTCACCGTTGATGGTGGTCATTGCAATCCTGGTCATCTTCATCGTCCTGGGCTGCTTCATCGACGCCATGTCCATCATGTTCATCACCGTTCCCATCTTTGCCCCGATTGTCGCCGCCGCCGGTGTCGACCTCATCTGGTTCGGAGTGCTGACTACGGTGGCGCTCAACATGGGCACCATCACCCCGCCCTTTGGCCTGTGCGTCTATACCGTTAAGGCCGTGGCCGGCGCTGAAGTTACGGTGGAGGGTGTCTTTAAAGCGGCCATCCCGATGTACTTCCCGGTGTTCGTAACCATGGCCCTGTTAATCGCCGTCCCCGTCATTGTCACCATACTGCCCAACACCATGCTGGGCTAGTCCGGGAGCGCGCCGATACAGACTATCTCTATCACCATGTCAGGGTGGGCCAGGCTCGATACGCCGATTAGCTCCGAGGGCGGCGGATTATCATCACTACACAAGCGGGGGCAGTGCTCCCGGAAAAACTCATCGATGACATCGAGGCGCCAGTTTGATGACCGGCCAACTCCGTCCGGAAAAGGCCCTTTGACATAGTAGGTCATCTTAACGATGTTCTCCAGTGACGAGCCCATCTCCTCCAGGGCGGCTTTAATCTTCTCCATCACCAGCCTACTCTGGGCCGCGGCGCCCTCCGCCACCGTAGGGGTCTTGTGAAATCCGGGCGACTTCGGGTTGTAGCCGTCAATCCACCCCGTCATACCCCCCACGAAGACAAACCCCCTGGCTCCCCGGACCACGGGGCCTTTCCCCCACGGCATCGGGACGCCCCCGGAATAACATTTGTAGGTCTTCATTTCCATTTTAATAAGCGGCCCATCCGCCATCTATCAGGAGGGTATCGCCGGTTATCATGCCGGAGTGATTGCTGGCCAGGAAAATGACGGCCGGAACGACGTCTTCAACCTTTGCCCAGCGGTGCAGGGGTATTTTGGCCATTTCCGCCTTTTCAAATTCCGGATGGGCCAGGACGAATTTCGCCATATCGGTGAGGGTCCAGGAAGGAGCCACGGCATTAACGCGGATATTGTGCTGGGCCCATTCCACCGCCACGGAACGCACCATCTGGACCACGGCGGCCTTGCTGGTATTGTAACCGATACAATTCGGCGCACCGACGACGCCGACCACCGAAGCAATCACCACGATGGTTCCCGACTTACGCGGTATCATGGACTGGCGCCCGGCCGCCTGAATGCAGAAAAAGGTCCCTTTAATATTCACCGAGTGTAAGGAGTCCCACTGCTCCTCGGTAATAGTATCGGCCGGGGTCGGGCCGAGGTCAACACCGGCGCTGCACACCATGACGTCGATTTCACCTATTTCTTTCCTGATACGCTCGAAGGTGGGACCGATGGCAGATACATCCCGGACATCAAGCTGGTAACCCTTGACCACGCCCTTCTTTTGCAGCTGCTCGGTTGCCTTGGCCACGTTCTCGGGCTGGCGGCCAATCACCGCCACCTTGGCGCCCCTTTCCAAAAGCGCTTCCGCGCATCCCAGACCGATACCCCTCGAGCCTCCGGTTACCACGGCTGTTTTATCGTGAAAATCGAGATTGATGTCCATGAAAAAACCTCCAAAATATCAATTTATTTCTAAAGGTCTTGAGGAAATTCCAGTACATAGTACCGTAGGGCTTCCCGGTTGTCAACAGAATAAAGAAAGGCCCGGGAACCACAGATAAATTGCTTTTAGGAAGCCTATCTCAACCGCGCCGGGAGGCAGGACATCATATTGACAACCGTTATAAAAAAGGTTATTTTAAATAGGCTGCAACAATAAAAGTTGCAACGGTTAGGCAACTTTCTGACAAAGCATAAAGAGGGAGGTGATATAAAAAGCAAGATAAGATAGAATTTTTCGGCAGTCCGCAGTCTTGACAGTCAAGGTGAGATATTATAACTTGATCAAATTTTAAAACCATGCTGGTGAGAGCGTATCTAGACAAAGAGAAAGGAGAGAACAAGGTGAAAAAACTATGGCACAGAGTGGCAGCGGTGGGGATTATCGTAGTCGTCCTGGTGTTGTCGTTGGCAGCATTGCCGTCATGCAAGGGTGGCCCGCAAGCTCCAAGTGAAATTGTTCTGGGTACCACCATGGGGTTAACCGGCGCCGCGGCCGGTTTTAGTCAGGGCGGTGCCTTCGGTCTGAAGGCAGCCGTCGAGGACATCAACAAACTGGGCGGGGTCTACGTCAAGGAATATGAAAAAAAGATACCCGTCAGGCTGGTAATCCTCAATAACGAGAGCGATCCGGCCAAGGCCGGGACGCTGGCGGAAGACCTGCTGGTCACCGAGAAGTCCAACTTCCTGGTTTCTCCCCCGCAATGGCCTCAGATGATTGCCGCCATCGCCACCGCGGCCGAAAGGCATAAGACGCCGTTCGTCGGCTTTGCCGGTCCCTTCGAGCCGAACCAGGCGCTGAGGGAATCGGCCGGACCCTGGAATTACACCTGGGAAAGCGGATTTCATATCGGCGCTCCATTCACCCCGGGCGATTTCAGGAACGTACCCGGATATACCATGATGGACGTGTGGTGGGGCTTCCTTGATAAGTACGGCGGCCAGACCAACAAGAAAGTGGCCGCCTTCGCCTCGGATGACCCGGATGGTCGCGGCTGGTACGGTGCCTTCACACCGGCACTGCAGGGCAAAGGCTACACGGTTCTGGGTGCCGATAAGGAACTGGGTATCGCCCCCCTGGATACCACCGACTTCACGCCCATGATTAAACAGTGGAAAGATAATAACTGTGAAATGCTCGTCGGCAACGCCCCCGCCCCCTGGTTCGGGACGTTGTGGCGGCAGGTCCAGACACAGGGCTATAGACCCAAGATTGTCATCGCGGAAAAAGCCGCCATGCTGTATTCCGATGTCACCGCCTGGGGCGGCGACCTGCCCTGGGGCATCGCGGCCGTGGTCGAGTGGGTTCCTACCATTAAAGCCCCGGGCATCGGCGATACGACCCCCGTATCGCTCGACGAGCGATGGAAGGCCGCGACCGGCCTGCCCACCCACCAGCTGGTCGGCCCGGGCTACAGCCAGATGCAAATCATCCTTGATGCCATCGAAAGAGCCGGCACTCTCAACAAGGATGCGGTTAACGCCGCCCTGGCCCAGACCGATATAATGACCATTCGCGGTCGGGCCATGTACGACCAGTTCCAGTTCAGCGGGTTCCCCATCGCCCTCGGCCAGTGGTTCAAGACGGACACCGCGGCGGTATGGGACTTCAAGGTTATCTCATCCTCTCACGACTTCTATCCCGCGACGGCTGAACCGATTTACCCCATGCCTTATAAGTAATGTCCAGGTAGCACGGAATAGGGTGGGGCTTGGGCCCCGGTTCCAGGCTCCATCCTATATTTCTAAAACTGAAAGCTGGCTGAAAATAATTAAGCGGCAATACGCGTTAACCTTAACTGAAGTTGTTGCTTAATTATTTATAGAAGGCACGGAATTTCCCGGGACTTTTTTGTCCTGGCCAGCCAGAGGCGAAAGATTGGAAACACCCGTTCTTTCAATAGCCGGCGTCACCAAGCATTTTGGCGGACTGACTGCCGTCAACAAGTTCAGCTTTGATGTGCAGTCGGGAGAAGCCATCGGCCTGATGGGCCCCAATGGCGCCGGCAAGACCACGCTGGTAAACATCATCTACGGTATCTACAAGCCGGATTCCGGGACGATACGGTTCCGGGGTAACAACATCGGCGGACTCTCCCCCCACCGGATTTGCCACCTCGGCATCGCCAGGACCTACCAGATTCCCCAGCCCTTCGCCACGCTGACCGCCCTGCAAAATATAATGGTGGCCGCCATCTACGGCCGGGGACTCTCCCGGGCCGATGCAGAGAATACCGCCCACGAAATACTCCAGCAGCTTGACCTTTCCCCCAAGAAAAATACCGTCACCCGGGATATGGACGAGGTAGCCCTCAAGAGGCTAGAGCTGGCCAGGGTGCTGGCGACCCGGCCCTCGCTGCTGCTGATTGACGAAGTGGCGGCAGGCCTGACCGAAGAAGAGCTGCCGCGCATACTGGAAATCTTGAGAAACATACGCCAGACGGGCGTGACCATTTTACTGATTGAACACGTTATGAAGGTAATGACGGAAGCCGTCGACCGGATTATCGTCATGGACCGCGGCGAGAAAATCGCCGAAGGCAAACCCGGTGACGTGATGAAGGACAGGAAGGTGATTGAGGCCTATCTGGGCGAGCCGGAATAAGCCGGCACGCGGTGCGGCGTTATAACTAT
>JBDRFW010000209.1:0-2085 GCA_043818415.1 Chloroflexota bacterium
CAGGAACGGCTCGCCGGACAGGCGCACCTGCCCCTGGTGCTTCTCCGCGGCGAAGTGGTAGGCATCCTCCAAAACGGCCATCTTCTCCGCTGGAAGATATGCCCTGGCTTTCTCCAGAAGTCGGTTGAAATCCATCACTCCCCGCCGCGAGACGGAACCCTGGACTTTACTTTCTTTTACTACCATATGTCAGATTATGCTTTCAGTATATCCCAAAAGGCGGAACCTGTAAAATAAGAGTTGATTGAACCTCCCTTTACAACCAGAGCCTTAATCCTGTATTCTAGCGATGAGGTAAACCAGGGAGTAACGGATTGTACCAGGCAGTACGCGGCACTTCGGACATCCTCCCGGCGGAGCAGGCTTACTGGCGCTACGTCGAGCAGGCGGCCGTAAACACCTGCCGCCTCTACGGCTACCAGCGCCTCGACTCCCCCGCCTTCGAAGAAACCGGGCTTTTTACCCGCAGCGTCGGCCGGGGCACGGACATCGTCGAGAAGGAGATGTACACCTTCGACGATAAGGGCGGCAAGAGCCTCACCCTCCGGCCGGAGGGGACCGCCTCGGTCTGCCGCGCCTACCTGGAGCACGGCCTTTCCAACCTGCCCCAGCCGGTGAAGCTCTACTACCTGACCTCCATCTTCCGCTACGAGCGGCCCCAGGCGGGCCGGCTGCGCGAGCACCACCAGTTCGGCTGCGAGGCCATCGGCGACGATGACCCCGCCCTCGACGCCGAGGTCATCGACATGGCCTGGCGGTTCTTCACGTCGCTGGGCCTGCGCCGCCTCTCCCTCCAGCTCAACAGCATCGGCTGTAAAAAGTGCCGCCCCGCCTACCTGGCCGCCCTGAAGCAACACTACGCCGGTCACGTTGATGCTTTGTGCCGCGACTGCCTTACCCGGCTGGAGCGCAACCCCCTCCGTCTCCTCGACTGCAAGGAGGCGTCCTGCCAGCGTCTGGCGGACACCGCCCCCCGCAGCGCCGACCACCTTTGCCCGGACTGCCGGGAGCACTTCCAGCGGCTGAACAATTACCTGGGTATCCTTGACATACCGGTTAATATCAACCACCGCCTGGTGCGCGGCCTGGACTACTATACCCGCACCGTCTTCGAGGTCCAGCCGGAGGGGGGCGGCTCCCAGAGCACCCTCGGCGGGGGGGGACGCTACGACGACCTCATCGAGGAGCTGGGGGGGAAACCCACGCCGGCCATCGGCTTCGGCACCGGCATCGAGCGGATAATCCTCAACCTGAAAAAACAGGACGTCGCCGTCCCGGCGACGCCCGGCCTGACGGTGCTCATCGCCTGGCTGGGGGAAGCGTCCCGGGAGGTATCGCTGAAGCTGGCCGGCAACCTGCGGCGGGCGGGCATCAGCGCCGTGGCCGCCACCGGCGGCAAAAGCCTCAAGGCCCAGCTGAGACAGGCCAACTCGCTGGGGGTGCGCTATACGGTCATCATCGGGGAGGACGAGGTGAAGGCCGGCACGGTTAGCCTGCGGGAGATGGCCACCTCGCGGCAGGAAACGGTGCCCGCCGCCGGTTTACCGGAGCGGCTGAAAAACGCCGGTTAAAAAAATCCCCCCTACCCCCCGATTTCTTAACAATGATTTAATACTTTCCCTCTATACTATTTAGTACTTTAAGCGCTATCCTTCCGGGGGAAAGGGCGTTATACTTGATAAGAGAGAGCCGTTTTACGCAATTTACACGAAAATGTCAAAATTTATGTTAATTCAGCACCCCAAAGGGGTTGACAAATATCAAGGATATGCTACACTGATATTGAAGTGTACCTTGGTAGTGGTATGCTTTTGAAAGGAGGTGATGCAATGACCTTAACCCGCAGGGGGAAATGGAGCCATGATGCTCTAAAGACAGCACCAAAGGTAATGTATCTCCGCGAACAGGACAAATAAAAGTCGAGAAGCCTGCTCGTGGGGGTATAGTATATCAGACCCTTAAGATTAACAAGGAGAAAAAAGTCGAAATGAAAAAGAAAATAACTAAACTATGGGGTGTCGGCCTCGTTGTCATGATGCTGGCCAGCCTGTTCCTGGTGGCGGCCCCCGCGGCAGCCGCGGACCC
>JBDRFW010000210.1:0-3762 GCA_043818415.1 Chloroflexota bacterium
CCCCAGTTCCCGCCCGGCGTTCATCAGGGTGGGCGAGTTGGGCAGGAACTTGAGCGAGGCCATCATATTGAAGAATTCTTCTTCCCAGAACCCGATGTCCGCCGCCGGATTATAGCCAAGCTCAGCCGCGGCGATGGCCGAAGCCACCCGGCGTAAAAGCTCGGATGGAGCCTCGATGACATTACCTTCCTTGTCCTTCTGGAGATATCTTCTCTCCAGCACGTGCCGGGCGTTTTCAGTGAGTTCCACGGCACCATTGGACTTTGTCACCGGTTTTATCACCGTGCTTTCCATATTAAGCTTATCCTCCCTCGGTTCGGCCTCTTTCCTGGCTAAAATCTCTTTCAAGATGTTCTCTATCTCCGAACTTAATACCGGCTTCCTCTTCGGGGCTGCCATGGACACCAGCGTCTCCATACCGGGGAAGGGCTGCTCCTGCGGCTCCCGTTCCGCCGGCTGCTGTTCCAGGCGGGCGATTACCTGGCCCGCCAGCGCCTCGACCGTCTCCCGGTCGGCCATGCCCATCGATTCGGCGGCGCTAAAGACCATCTTGGCAACACGGTTACGGTCAACCACCGCTCCCCCCTTTGACTCATTATTTCGCTTCTTCAACTGCCACCTTACCTCTAAGCCCTGGCTATCTTCTTCTTGCGGCTCTTACCCCGCCCCCCGTCAAGCGCTCTGAGTTCCTCATCAGGGAGCAGGGGCAGCTGGCTCACCAGCGTGTCCACTTCCTGCTTCAAAGCGGTGATATCGGTAAAATCACGGTAGACGCTGGCAAAACGGATGTAGGCGATGTAGTCCAGCTTCTTTAAACGCTCCATGATGATATCTCCAACCACGGTGCTGGGCACTTCCAGCCTGCCCATGTGATAAAGCTCGGCTTCGATTTCCTCGGCAACACTGTCCACTAAACCGGCCGCCAGCGGGCGCTTCTCACAGGCTTTACGGATGCCGCCGAGCAGCTTGCTACGGTCGAACTCCTCGCGGCGCCGGTCCTTTTTGATGACGAAGAGACTGGGCCGCTGGAGTCTCTCGTAGGTGGTGAAGCGGGCCTGACAGGCCAGACACTGACGCCGCCGCCGTATGCCCTCACTTACCTCGCGGGAATCGATAACCCTGGAATCCTGCTCACCACAATAAGGACATTTCATACCTTTACTACCACATCATGTTGTATCGTAGCGGGCATTATAGTACAACATTTAGTGTTTGTCAACCGGTGTTAATCAGGAGTCCGGCGATTTATTTTAGCGCAGTCAAGCCCCATGGTTGAAAGCGGTCTCACCGGCAGCGCGCCCTAAAAAAACAAAAAGGCCGCAGGTGCTTGGAAAGCACCCGCAGCCTCTCATCTGGTCCTGAGACTACTGTCATCCCAGGAGCGTTACAGCATTTGATTATGTACCGGTCTCGGCGCCGGTTTTGTGGACGGTGTTATTGACCGTCGTTGGCTGAACAGGGGACGGCGCAGGAAAGAAGGCACGTCCAGTTCCTCCTCACTCTTCAACCCTTTGAGGAACTTGTTGATATCATCATCGCGGTTAACGCCAACGCCCCCGGTTACCGAACAGAAACCGGTGGCGACCAGGGTAATCCTGATTTCCTTTTCCATTCCAGGATCTTGGGCTACACCGAAGATTATATTGGCGTCGGGATCGACGGCATCCTTGATTACCTTGGCAGCTTCGTTAACTTCCATGAGGGTAAGACTGCTACCGCCGACTACGTTGAAGAGCACTCCTTTGGAGCCGTCGAGGGTGACGTCCAGCAGCGGGCTGGCCAGGGCATCGCGGGCGGCGTCGGCCGCCCGGTTCTTGCCGGAACCGTTGCCGATGGACATCCAGGCCGGGCCGGCGTCCTTCATTACCGCCTTGACATCAGCGAAATCAAGATTGATAAGACCCGGGACGGTGATTACTTCGGAGATGGCCTGGACACCGTGACGAAGCACATCGTCGGCCAGCTTAAAGGCATTGTCCACATTAGTGGATGAATCACACAGGCTGAGCAGGCGGTCATTGGGAATTTGGATGAGAGTGTCTACCTTGGTCAAAAGACGCTGGATGCCTTCCTCGGCCACCTTGCATCGGCGGGCACCTTCAAAGGTGAAGGGGCGGGTAACAATGGCGATGGTCAGAGCACCGCTGTGCTTGGCAATCTCGGCGATTACGGGCGCGGCTCCGGTTCCGGTGCCACCGCCCATGCCGGCGGTAATAAACACCATGTCAGCGCCGGAAATAATCGCCGCCAGTTCATCGCGGGTTTCTTCGGCAGCCCGGCTGCCCAGGTTATGGTCACCGCCGACACCCAGCCCTCGGGTGATTTTCTCACCCAGTTGCAGACGGGTTGGCGCGTCGGTAATGGCCAGAGCCTGCGCGTCAGAATTCATGGCGATGAATTCGACGCCCTGAATTTCTTCACGTACCATACGGGTTATGGCATTACAGCCGCCGCCGCCAAGACCGATAACCTTGATCCTGGCAGGGTTGGGCACAAAACTTGTTCTTGCCATATCTTCCTCCTTTCTGTTTTTTTTTGTTTATCCGAAAAGGCGTTTCATTTTGGAAGCCAAACGCCAAAGCTTTAGACTTAATCTGCCGCTCTTCCAGCTCTGCTTGCGGCGGTTTTTAGTTCCCCAGAGCAGGAGACCAACGCTGGTGGCAAAGCAGGGGTTACGCAGGGTATCAGAAATACCGGTCAAGTTAATGGGAGTACCGATACGAACCGGCATTTCTAGCATATCCTGCCCCAGAGTGGCCATACCTGCCAGGTTGGCGCCGCCTCCGGTCAGTACCAGACCAGCCGGCACCAGGGCTTCGTAGTCCGCACTGGGCAGTTCTAGGAAAACCAGCCTCAGAATCTCCTCAACTCTGGCCCGGACGATATCGCAGAGGTCCTGATAGGATACACCGTGACCATCCTGTGACATCTGGACCTGGTTATCGGTACGACTTTCGTAAACCGGCATAACCGAGCCGTAGCGCTTCTTCATCTCTTCGGCGATGTCAAAAGGAAGGCCGAGCCCGATGGCCACGTCCCTGGTTATCTGATAGCCGGCTACCGGCAGAATCGAGGTGTGCCAGATACTGCCTTCCCGGAAAACGGCGATATCGGTAGTGCCGCCGCCGATGTCCGCCAGTACGACGCCCATCTGCTTTTCGTCCTCGGTCAGTATGGCTTCACTTGAGGCCAGCGGTTCCAGAACCAGATCATCAATATCAATGCCGATACTGCGGATACACTTGACCAGGTTCTGGACGGAAGTCGCGGCCGCGGTAATGATATGTGTCTCGACATCCAGTCGGAAGCCGTGCATGCCAACCGGGTTCTTAACACCGACCTGCCCGTCGACGGCGTAGTTGCGAGGAATCACGTGCAGCAACTTGCGGTCACTGGCAACTTTAAGACTGCGCGCGGAATCCAGCACCCGCTTAAGGTCATCGGAACGTACCAGCCGGTCGTTTCGGGTAATGGCCACTACTCCCTGATTGTTGACGGAAGTCACGTGCCTCCCGGTAACTCCGATGTAGGCGGAATCAATCCGGATGCCGCTGGCCTGCTCGGCCTTCTTCACCGATTCCCTGATTGATTCTCGGGCATCACCGATGTTGACGACCAGTCCCTTGGACAGTCCCTTGGTTGGCGTGACTCCGACCCCCAGCACCCGGGGTTCATTGTTGCCATCGTGATCAGCTATAATGGTACATACTTTAGTAGTGCCGACATCGATGGCCGCTACGGTGGTGCGATTTTTCATCTTCC
>JBDRFW010000211.1:0-9149 GCA_043818415.1 Chloroflexota bacterium
CGGGCCACCGGACAGGAAGTCGGGCAAGTCAGGCTGCGCCTGTGGCGTCCCTTCCCCTTCGATGCGCTGCGCCAGGCCGTCAGCGGTGCCGACGTCCTTATCGTCATGGACCGGGCCATCTCCTTCGGCGGGCCGGGCGGACCCGTGGCCTCCGAGGTCAAGGCCGCTCTCTATAACCTGCCCAGGAAACCCAGGGTGGTCAGCTTCGTTGCCGGGCTCGGCGGCCGTGATATCACCGTCACGGACTTCAAGAACATCGTCAAGCAGGGCGTTGAAATTGCTGCCGAAGGAAGCCCGAACGAATACGAGATATACGGGGTGAGGGAATAATGGAAAAGTACGCGGTATACGTCCCCAAGCTTGTTAAAAAGAAAGACAACTTCGCGCCCGGTCACCGGGCCTGTATCGGCTGCGGCGAGGCCCTGGCCGTGAGAATGGCCTTCAAGGCAGTAGGCAACAACGTCATAGCGGTCAGCGCCACCGGCTGCATGGAGATTGTCGCTTCCCAGCTCCCCTTCACCTCCTGGCACCTGCCCTGGATTCATACCCTCTTCGAGAACACGGCCGCCGTGGCCTCGGGCATCGAGGCGGGCTATAAAGCCATGAAAAGGAAGGGAGTGCCCCTGCCGGATAACACCAAGGTAATCGCCTATGGCGGTGACGGCGCTACCAGTGATATCGGACTCCAGGCGCTGTCCGGGGCTATGGAGAGGGGCCACGATTTCACCTATATCTGCTTTGATAACGAGGCCTACATGAATACGGGCATCCAGCGGTCCTCGGCCACGCCCTTCGGTGCCTCCACCACCACCTCCCCGGCCGGCAAGAAAAGCATCGGGCAGTTCTCCTGGAAGAAGAACATGCCGGCCATTGCCGTGGCGCACGATATTCCCTACGTGGCCACCGCCACCCACGGTTACCCCTTCGACCTCATGGAAAAGGTCCGCAAGGCCGTTGCTACGCCGGGGCCGGCCTACGTCCATGTCCTCTCGGTCTGTCCCATCGGCTGGCGCTCCGCCACCGATACGGTTAACCGGCAGGCCCGCCTGGCGGTGCAGACGGGGATGTTCCCCCTCTTCGAGGTGGAAAACGGCCGGTACAAGATGAGCCTCGACCTCCCCAAGCTGAGGCCGGTCAAGGACTACCTCAAAATGCAGGGACGGTTCCGCCACCTCAGCGATGAAATCATCGCCCAGATACAGGCCAGGGTGGAACTGGAATATAACAAGATACTGGAGAAGGCTAAAGATGGCAGCAAAAGAGCTAAAAGCAAAGGTAAATAAGATACTCCAGAAGTACCGGCACGATGCCTCGCTGCTGGTGGACATCCTGCAGGATATCCAGGCGGAGAACGGCTACCTCCCCAAGGAGGTGCTGGAAGAGACCAGCCGTGGCCTCGATATCCCGCAGAGTCGGGTCTACAGCATGGCCACCTTCTTCAAGGCGTTCAGCCTGACGCCGCGGGGGCGCCACCTGATTAACGTCTGCATGGGCACGGCCTGCCACGTCCGGGGCGCGGTCAAGGTGCTGGAGAAAATCGAGCAGGAGCTGGGTATCAAGACCGGTCAGACCACCAAGAACCTCAAGTTCACCCTGGAGACGGTCAACTGCGTCGGTGCCTGCGCCCTGGGCCCTATGGTCATCGTCGGCGAAGACTATCACGGGGAGATGACGCCGGAGGGTATCGTTTCCGTGCTGAAGGAATATAACAAATGAGTGGAGGATGTCACCAGTGGCAAAGCTAAAATCCCCGGGAGAACTGGAGGCCCTGAGAAAATCCGTCACCGCCCAGAGAGACCCGAAGCGAACCGTCATTACCGTCTGCAACGGTACCGGCTGCCATGCCCACGGCTGCAAGGCGGTTACCGCCGCCTTCCACGAGGAGTTGGCGAAACAGAAGCTGGCCGGCAGGGTAGAAATCCGTGCCACCGGCTGCCACGGGTTCTGCGAGCGGGGCCCCCTGGTGGTCATCAAGCCCCGGGACATTTTCTACCAGCGGGTCCGGGTCAAGGACGTCCCGGACATACTGACCGAGACCATCGGCAAGGGCAACCCCATCGAGAGGATGCTCTATACCGACCGCAAGTCCGGCCAGAAGGTAACCTACGAGCACGACGTGCCCTTCTACAGGCTGCAGAAACGCCTCGTCTTCGGCAATAATGGCCTGATTGACCCCACCTCCATCGAGGACTACATCGCCGTTGGCGGCTACGCCGCCCTGACCAAGGCCCTCAAGATGACCCCGGAGCAGATAATCGACGAGGTCAAGAAGGCCGGGTTGCGGGGACGGGGCGGCGGCGGCTTCCCTACCGGCGTCAAGTGGGAGAGCACCCGGAAGGCCAAAGGGAAGACCAAGTACGTTATTTGCAACGCCGACGAGGGAGACCCCGGTGCCTATATGGACCGGAGCCTCGTCGAGGGCAACCCTCACAGCTTCCTGGAGGGAATGATAATCGGGGCCTACGCCATTGGCAGTCACCAGGGCTATATCTACGTCCGCAACGAGTACCCGCTGGCGGTGCGCCACACCCACACGGCCATCGAACAGGCGGAGGCCAGCGGCCTGCTGGGCAAGAATATCCTGGGTTCCGGGTTTGATTTCAGTATCAAGATACAGCGGGGCGGCGGCGCCTTCATCTGCGGCGAGTCCACCGCTCTGATGGCCTCGCTGGAGGGCCGGGTCGGCGAGCCCCGCGCCAAATATATCCACACCTCGGAGCAGGGGCTCTGGGGCATGCCCACCAACCTCAACAACGTCGAGACCTGGGCCAACGTGCCGCTGATAATCAATAACGGCGCCGACTGGTACCGCAAGATAGGCACGGAAAACAGCAAGGGCACCAAGATATTCTCCCTGGTGGGAAATATCACCAATACCGGTCTCGTCGAAGTGCCGATGGGCATCACCCTGCGGGAAATCATCTTCGATATCGGCGGCGGCATCCCCAAGGGCCGCAACTTCAAGGCCGTCCAGACGGGAGGACCTTCCGGCGGCGTTATCCCGGAGAGCCTGCTCGACCTCAGGGTTGACTTCGACGAGCTGACCAGGGCCGGCTCCATGATGGGCTCCGGCGGCATGATTGTCATGGACGATAAGTCCTGCATGGTCGACGTCGCCCGGTACTTCGTTTCGTTCCTGGAAGGCGAGTCCTGCGGCAAGTGCCTGCCGTGCCGTGAGGGGCTCCAGCACATGCGCGAGGTGTTGACCCGCATTACCGACGGCCGCGGCAAGATGTCCGATATACCACTGCTCGAGGAGCTTTCCGCCTGCCTCATCGACGCCTCGCTCTGCGCCCTGGGCAGCACGGCGCCCAACCCGGTTCTGAGCACGCTGCGTCACTTCCACGACGAGTACGTCGCCCATATCAAGGATAAGCAATGCCCCGCCGGTGTCTGCAAGTTTGAGGCGGTCAAAGTAAAGTAAGGGTAAGGTAGCTATGGTAAAACTAACGATTAACGGACGTAAAATCACAGCCGAAAAGGGCACCTACGTACTGTACGCCGCCCGAGATAATAACATTCACATCCCCACCCTCTGCGAGAACGAGGCCGTGGAGCCTTATGGCGCCTGCCGACTCTGCCTGGCGGAGATAAAGACCGCCCGGGGCCGGGAGCGGCTGGTCACCACGTGCCTGTACCCGGTGGAGGAGGGGTTGACCGTCCGGACGGATACCGAAAGAATCCAGAACATCCGCCGCATGCTTCTGGAGCTGCTGCTGGCCCGCTGCCCGGACTCCGAGGTTATCCAGAACATGGCCCGCGAGGCCGGCGTCGGCAAGCTGCGCCTGACCAGGCGCACCGGCAACAACCTGTGCATCCTGTGCGCCAACTGCGCCCGCACCTGCGAGGAGGTCGTGGGGGTGTCCGCTATCTCCCTGGCGAAGCGGGGCGTGGAGCGGGAACTGACCACCCCGTTCAACGCGGACTTCTCCGAGGCCTGTATCGGCTGCGGCTCCTGCGCTTATAGCTGCCCCACCGGCGCCATCACCGTAGCTGACCGGGACGGCACCCGGCTCTTGAAGTGGCCTCACAACCGGATGGACTTCAAAATGAGGAAGTGCTCCGTCTGCGGCAGCTACTGGGCCCCGGAAAAACAGATTGAGTATATTGCGAAGATTTCCGGGACGCCGCTATCCGACTACGATGCCTGCCCCGACTGCCGCGATTGACAGTTTTTCAGGATTGGGAAATCCGGGAGGGGCGCCAAGCCCCTCTTTTCTTTGCCTCACCCGTTGCGTACCTTACGGGGCTGGGCTATACTGTAACCGTCGGGGTGTAGCGCAGCGGGTTAGCGCGCAGCGTTTGGGACGCTGAGGTCGGAGGTTCAAATCCTCTCACCCCGACCACCCCCCGGCAGGGAATAGTTGACATAATATCCAAGCCGGTCTTGTCTTCTCTTTCCGCACCGACGCTGCTATTTCGCCGAGATACTCCGCAGCAGCATCAGTAGTCCCTTGAGGTTCAGCCTCAACGCCCCCGGAGAGGTCAGCCCGCCTAGGCGCTGCTTGATATACTCCGGGCGCAGGTAGAACTCCCGGTAGGCCTGCTTTACCCAGTACTTGAGGTCGTCCCGGCTCAGGCTCTCGCTCTCGAAGACCGGCGCTACCGGGTTGTCCGTCCCGGCATAGACGAAGCTATCCCAGGGGATGGGCTCGCTCCGGCCCCGCATGTACACGTCATAAAGCTCCGTGCCGGGAAAAGGGGTGGTCACGGAAAACTGGGCGTAGTCTACCTTCAGCTTCTTGGCGTAATCAATGGTCTGACGGATGGTCTCCGGTGTCTCGCCCGGGGAGCCGACCATGAAATAGCCGATTACCTGTAGTCCCACCTCACGGGTATGGCGGACGGCCTCCTCCACCTGCTCCAGGGTGATGTCCTTGCGCAGCGTCTTAAGGACCTCCGCGGAGCCCGACTCAATGCCGTACGCGACGGCGTAGCAGCCGGCCCGCTTCATGTTAAGCAGCAGCTGCCGGTCCACCAGGTTGACGCGGGTCTCGCAGGTCCAGGCCATCTTCATCCCGCTGCCGATTATCTTTTCGGCGATTTTCTGGACGCGCTCCTTGTCCAGCGTAAAAGAGTCGTCGTAGAAAGCGATTTCTTTCACCCCGAACCTGTCATGGAGATAGGCAATCTCGTCGATGACGCGGCCGGGACTCTGGGCGCGGAACTTAGCGCCGAAGACAGGCTTGGAGCAGTAGGCGCAGCGGTAGGGGCAGCCGCGACTGGTAACCACGGCGGCGAAGGGCATGGCCAGGCCGTGGGGCGGGTGCGGCTTATACCTCTTCCAGGACAGTAGGTGGTAGGCGGGGTAGGGGAGGGTGTCAAGGTTGACGCTGGGCGGGCGGTCCGGCGTGCCCGATATTTTGCCGTCCGTCCGGTAGCTGATGCCGGCGATGCTTTCCAGGGGCTGCCTGGCCTCGATAGCCTGTAAAAGCTCGACGACGGTCTCTTCCCCCTCCCCCCTCACGATGATATCTATCTCCGGCGCCGAGGTCAGCGTTTCCTCCGGCAGCAGGGTGGCATGGGCTCCCCCAAGTATCACGGTGAGGCGGGGTCTTACCTGTTTGAGGTGGCTTGCCAGGCTGATGGCGGCGCTGATGGTGGGGGTCATTGCCGTCAGCCCGGCGATATCGGCATCCCCGACCCTTGCCGCGGCGGCCTCGGGGCGGAGTCCCAGCGCGTTGGCGTCCAGCAGGGTTACCCGGTGCCCCTGCTTCTCCAGGACGGCGGCGATTAAGGCCAGCCCGACCGGCGGCTGGGGGTAGCTGGTGGACTGCAGGGGGTTTATCAGTGTTATTTTCAAAATTCGTCCGGGTCAGGCCAGCACAGCGGTCGGAAGGCGGCAGCTATCAGTCGTTGACTTCTATTCCGGCATCCTTAAAAAGCTTTTTAAGTTCCCGGCGGGCGAGTCGGGTAGGGTTGCCGCCCCGTTTTTCCCAGCGCTGTACCGTCGAGAGACTTACCCCCAGTTCGCGGGCCAGGTCTTCCTGGACCCATTCCTTCCTCTTACGCAACTCCCTGACTTTTTCTTTCAGTTCTTTCATTATAGCCTCCACAAACTATTGCAAGCAAGGCCTTATTTCATATGCCAGATGCAACTAAAAATTATAGACGTAAAAAGGACAATTGTCAATTAATGTTGACAGGTGACATATTTACGGGTTAAGGGAGGCTCTTGACAGGTAACTGGTAAAAGGTATAAAATCGGGAAAATACGGAAAACGGTTTCCTATTACCTTATTTTAAAATGCCTTTCGAATCGCAGGACGCCGAGCGTAAAGAAATCGCCATCATGAGAATCCTGAGCGACTCTCCGTTGCCGCTAGGCGCCAGGGTTATCGGCCAGCAACTCAAAGGACACGGTTTTGAGTTAGGGGAAAGGGCGGTCCGCTACCACCTCAAACTTATGGATGAGCGCGGCCTGACCTACCTCATGGGGCGGCGGGACGGTCGTGTCCTCACCGATAAGGGCCTGGAAGAAGTGATGTCGGCCCTGGTCAAGGACAAGGTGGGTTTCGCCATCTCCAAGATTGAAACCCTTTCCTTCCGCACCAGCTTCGACCCCATTCAGCGCCGCGGCCTGGTGCCGGTTAATGTCTCGTTCTTCCCGCGGGAAGACTTCGAGCGGGCGCTCCGGGTGATGAGGCCCGTCTTTGAAGTCGGGCTTTGTGCCAGCGACCTCGTGGGGGTGGCCGCCGAGGGCGAACGTCTCGGTGAGCTGACCGTGCCGCCGGGAAAGATGGGACTGGCCACCGTCTGCAGCATCGTCTTCAACGGCGCCCTGCTCAAGGCTAGCGTACCCATGGACTCCAGGTTTGGCGGCATACTCCAGATGAGGAACCGGCAGCCATGGCGCTTCGTGGAGCTTATCGACTATGCCGGCTGCTCATTGGACCCGTCCACCATCTTCATCAAGGCGCGCATGACCGCCGTCGGCGACGTCGTGGCCACCGGTGACGGCAAGGTCCTGGCTAACTTCCGGGAGATACCGGCCGTGTGCCGGTCGGTGGCGCAGCAGGTGATTGCCGACCTCAATGAGGCCGGTTTTCACGGCGTGGCCGTCGTCGGTGAGACCAGCGAGGCCGTCTGCGAGATGCCGGTGGGCCTGAATAAGCTTGGTATGGTCCTGCTCGGAGGCCTCAACCCGGTGGCAGCGGTGGAGGAGGCCGGCATCCCCACCGACAACCTGGCGATGAGCACCGTCATGGAATATCAGGACCTGGTCAGGTTTAAAGAGGCCGTCATCGATTACCGTGACCTCGTCCGGTTCCGGCAGGCATCAAGGTAACCACAATCTTAACAAAATAATTTGAAAGGAGTCGTGTCAATGAACCTGCAGCGCCCCAATGCCAATGAAGCCACCCGCACCGCCAACCGTTCCCGGAACGTATCGCCGATGAGCGGCATCTGTACCCGCTGTCTCGACGGCTGTACCGGCAACTGCGAGGTGTTCAAGGCAACCTTCCGCGGCCGGGAACTTATTTACCCCGGACCCTTCGGCGAAATTACCGCCGGGGGTGACAAGGACTACCCGATAGATTACTCCCATCTCAATATCCAGGGGTATGCCCTGGGGGCCAGCGGACTGCCCGAGGGAGTGGTCGGCAACCCGGATACGGCCACTTTCCCGTCCGTCAACACGGAGACCGACTACGGCTGGGACATCAAGGTCAAGATGAAAGTGCCCATCTTCACCGGCGCCCTGGGTTCTACCGAGATAGCCCGCAAGAACTGGGAGCACTTCGCCATCGGGGCGGCCATCAGCGGCGTGACCCTGGTCTGCGGCGAGAACGTCTGCGGCATCGACCCGCAACTGGTGCGCGACGCTAAGGGTAAGGTCATCTCCGCGCCGGACATGGACCGCCGCATCGAGACCTACCGGCGCTATCACCAGGGCTACGGCGAAATCCTGGTACAGATGAACGTGGAGGATACCCGGCTGGGCGTGGCGGAGTACGTCCACAAGAAGCACGGCCTGGAGACCATCGAGCTCAAGTGGGGGCAGGGCGCCAAGTGTATCGGCGGGGAAATCAAGGTCAACAGCCTGGAGCGGGCGCTGGAGCTGCAGAAGCGCGGCTATATTGTCACGCCGGACCCGTCCAGCTCGGTCAGCCAGGCAGCCTTTAAGGACGGCGCCATCAGGGAGTTCGAGCGGCACAGTCGCCTCGGCTTCGTCGATGAAGATGAGTTTTACGCCGAGGTCAAGCGACTGCGCGGCATCGGCTTCAAGCGCATTACGTTAAAGACCGGCGCCTACGGTCTGCGCGAGCTGGCCATGGCCATCAAGTGGAGCTCGCGGGCCAAGATAGATTTGCTGACCATTGACGGTGCCCCCGGCGGCACCGGCATGAGCCCCTGGCGCATGATGGAGGAGTGGGGCATGCCGAGCCTCTACCTGCACGCCGCCGCCGCCGAGTTCTGCCAGAAGCTGGCGGACAGGGGCCAGAAGGTGCCGGATATCGCCTTTGCCGGCGCTTTCAGCAGCGAGGATGGCGTCTTCAAGGCTCTCGCCCTCGGCGCGCCCTTCGTCAGGGCCGTCTGTATGGGGCGCGCCCTGATGATTCCGGGCATGGTGGGCAAGAACATTGCCCAGTGGCTCAAGGACGGCAAGCTGCCGACGACCGTCAGCCAGTTCGGCTCGACGGTGGAGGAAATCTTCATCAACTACGAGGACGTCAGGAACATCATCGGCGCCAACGAGATAAAGAATATCCCGCTGGGGGCCATCGGTATCTACAGCTATGCCGAGAAGATAAGGGTGGGGCTCCAGCAGCTAATGGCCGGGGCGCGGTGTTTCAGCATCCCGGCGATAACCCGCCGCGAGCTGATGTCCCTCACCGAGGAGTGCGCCAAAGTCACCGGCATCCCGTACCTGATGGATGCCTACCGCGAGGAAGCGATGGAGATTCTGAACGCGTAGGGCCAGCGGTTAACCGAATAATAAACGGGCTCCGGGAATCCGGGGCCCGTTTAGATTTTACATTTTCTTTGACACTACGCCCCATTCAGGCTAAAATAAACATGGTTTCCGGCGGGAGTAACTCAGTTGGCAGAGTCCCTGCCTTCCAAGCAGGTTGTCGCGGGTTCGAGTCCCGTCTCCCGCTCCACCCATTAATTCCCCGTGGATATTACCAGGGTTTATCCCGCTC